>NZ_SOHF01000008.1:0-15567 GCF_004404045.1 Cryobacterium sp. Hh11
CACGACCGCGGTCGGTGGGCGCCCAACACTCTCGCGGCAGCCAAAGCCCGACAACAACGCGGCGAAATCCCAAATCGCGAATACCCTCGGCAGCTCACGATCGACGATCTACCGCAACCGCAACCTTTAGCGCCAATCACCGTTCCACTACTGGCCAGACCCCAACGTGCTCGCGATGGTCGCAGAATTCGAGGCCGACCTCATCCGAGCACGCACTCGCGAGGGATGCAGGTCGCCAAAGCGGCGGGTCGTCTGCGCGGTAAGCAGCCCTAACTGTCCAAAGCGCAGGAGAAGCATCTGATCGAGGTCCACCAGAGAGGTGAACACACCACCGCGCAGATCGCTGAACTCTTCAGCGTCGGGAGGTCTACGGTCTACCGCGCGATCCACCGCGCCGGCGACACCGACGTTTAGATTCGAAAAACTTCACCGTCCAAAGCCGGAACCCGCACCGGTGCGCCCTAAACGTGAATTTCCGTACCGATCCTCCTCAGACCCCGATACATTTGACGCATGATCTCGCGAAAATTCAACGAGCTACCGCAGTGGTCCTTCAACATTTTCGCGGCAGTCGGTTTCCTCTTCTGGGGTGTCGTCGGCATTTGGGGCGTAGTCGTCGCCTTCGCCGGAGGCACATACCCTTGGCCGTTCAATCAGTGGACCTCCGGCGGAGGAAATCTGATTCCAGCAATCGGTTTCTTCCTGCTCGGCGGAGTCGCCACTGCACTTACTGGAGCGGTCGGGGCGATACTCGGTTGGCTCTTGCGGTTAATTTTGCGGACGACTCAGCTGCTCAGGAATTAAGGATCTTTGTCGCGCTGTGACCGGAGGATGGACCAGAATGAAACGAGTTAATCGGGGATTTGTTACGGCGGTCGTCGCCGGGTCGTTGTTGACGCTATCCGGCTGCGCAAGCGCAAACCTTGGCGAGGTGGATTCGAAGACGTGTAGAGAACTCATTCAATTCAATGGGGCAGGACAGGACGCAATTGCCGCCAAAGATTTTCCCGCGCTCGAGGATGTACTAAATTCCTACAAGGAGCTCGGCGAACGGACGCCCACTGATTTGGGCAGATCAATCGTTGGCGCCTACACCGCTATGAGGGACGGTATCGAGAACGGCACTACGCTGGACGCAACCGCACTTACAGGCCCGGGTTCCCCGATCGACCTGTGCAGTCAAATCGGCATCTCGCTTCACCCGGATTAGGCAAGAAGCGGTCTGGCTGACCGCGTAGCGCTTTCCTGGCCGTCACAGCCAGGCCCCATTCATGCTGGCACCTCGGTGCGGAGCCACTTCGGTATCGCCGGAAGTAGGGGTCTGAGTAGGGGCGTTTGAGAAAACGGAGCTCAGAGTACGGTAAGGCGCAGTTTCAGCGGTCGGTCGCGGGGATCCGCCGGTTGAGGGGAGGAACTGCGACCCCAAGGTCCGGGCGACGGGCGAGGGTGCTTATGAGTTCAACTCCTCTTCGTATGCGGCGGCGGCCTCGTCGATCTCCCGCCGCTCCACGAACGAGTCTCCAGGGATGAGGTAGGGGCGGTCGTAGGAGGTGCCGTTGGTGCAGATGTAGGGGTCAGCTCACGAAACGGAATAAATAACACGCTAAGAGGTTCCGGGTCGGCGCAGTTGTTGTTAGCGCACGTTTCCGTTCCATTGCTACACAGACCATCTGACACCCTCTCACAATGACGGCAGCGTTCGTCGACCTTGAACGTGGCATCATTCGCGCATACCCCTGTTGGCTCACCTAGGCCGGAGCCCACGACCGCGGTCGGTGGGCGCCCAACACTCTCGCGGCAGCCAAAGCCCGACAACAACGCGGCGAAATCCCAAATCGCGAATACCCTCGGCAGCTCACGATCGACGATCTACCGCAACCTCAACCTTTAGCGCCAATCACCGTTCCACTACTGGCCAGACCCGTGGTACCCGCGGCCGGATTTCGCGACGGAGCAGACGGCATCCGCTTTTCTGGAACGAATCAGTGTGCGGCTGCCCGAAATCACCGGACCGGCCGAACACCAGGACTACCTCGCCCTGCTCGATCGCTGCCTGCTGGACCGAAAGCTCTCGGCGCACGAAGCGCAGGCGCTCGTGCAGCTCGCCGAGGAGCTCGGCCTCAGCCGCCACCGCTGCGAGCTGTTGCACGGGGAGTATTTCGCTGCGCTCGCCCGCATCGCCTGGGCCGACGGCGTGCTCACCACGGATGAGATGGGTGACCTCGTCGACGTCGCCAACCTGCTCGAGATCTCAGCGGATGCGCTCGACGCCGCGCTCGACCAGCCGGAAACGGCAGTCGTCACCGTGACGAGTACACACTTCGAACTACACCTCGGCGACCTCGTGGTGCTGACCGGCGAGATGACCCGACCCCGCAGCGACTGGGAGTCAGAGTTGCTGGCCCGCGGCTTCGCGCCGAAAAGTGCGGTGACCAAAAAGGTGACGCTGCTCGTGGCCGCCGACCCGGACTCACTCTCGGGCAAGGCGCGCAAAGCTCGCGACTACGGAATTCCGATCGTGGGGGAGGCCGCTCTGGCGCGGTTGGCGGGTGCGTTTCCGCTGCGCTGATCGTTCTGAACGGCGCTTCAGAGTCAGTAAATTCGCGCAGACTTCTTCACAAATAGCCCTGGAGGCACCGTACGCTCTTGGTGCACCGAGAGCACGGCTATGGGGGCTGCGCGGAGACGAACGGACCAAGCGGAAGGAACCGAAGGTGGCCGGAATATGCAACCCTCATCACCCGCTCTGCGCGTTGAGGACCGTCTCGGGGAGGTCAGCCTGGCAACCCGGCTGGGGATGCTGCTGGGGCGTCTCGAAAGATGAGCTCATCCCAGTTTGGAGGCCAGTTGCCTTGCGCTGATGCCTCTAAGGATTTCCAGCAAGACAGCTTCAACACACGGAGTACTCGATCATTAATCTCCCTGAGCGTCATCTCCAACCCGCCGCACCTGAGATCTTTTTGACTCGGCGTACCGCCATGCGCGACAATGCTCCTCGCTCTATAAGCCGTCGCGAATAGATTCTTTGTTTCGACTCGGCACTTGAGCGAAGTCGAATCCAACCACAGGCCGGCCCGTATCGACAGCCGATATGACAGCTCACTTGTGCCAGACTCAGTGAGAAACAGCGCCTCGGCTGCAATCATGAGATCAATTATCAGATCATCGTCTGCGCTTCGCAGTGGTACCCGGCTTAGTCGTCGAAGTGCGAGTTCGATGGATTTCGGCGCTTTCCGAACTGCAGCCCAGGCAGTGACGAAATCAGCGACCTCCATTTGTGTCCAAGGAAGCGGCGAGCGAGAAAGTTTCACGTGATGCGATTCGCTTAGCGATCCTGCAGGCGGCGCTGAGAGTCGGAGAGCTTCGAAAACCCCCGCCGGAGATACAAGCTGTGACGTGGACAACACGAGCGCGCACCTGAGCCACGATTCGTAGCGCTCGATGTAATTGCCATCCCGCGTGCCATTCTGAAAGACTTCCAAAGCCATGTACTGAAATTGAGATTCAGTGACCTTGAACTCATTTAGGTTCGGAGGCGTGAGTATGCCTAAGTTGAGTGACCACGCAAGGTCCTCCGGAGAAAGTGGCGTCAACCATGCGTCACCCCCCAGGTCGATTGCACTGTCCATGGCTGCCGATAGCGGAAGGATCCACCGCGTCGAATTCCGCTGGGACGACCCCAAGAAGTAGGCAGATTCCTTCACTCTGGAACTAAGGCGATGGGTGTCGACACATACTGATCGTTTGTTTCCGTCATATCGATCGGCAAGGGGCAAAGCAAGAACTAGGGCGGTAGCGATTTCGGTCGATAAGCCGTCGACCAAGACGGGCGACGCTCCGTATTCCGTGAGAAGTGCATGAATTGACGATTTAGTGCGCGGCCAACTCGGCATATTCTCAAGCGCACGCGCGACATCAAGGTTCTTGTGCCATTCGATGCCACCTCTGGAAGGAATGTATCTGAGTGTTGCCTCAGTCGTTGATTTCGAGACGACTTCCCAACCCACCATGAAGGAATTTACTTGAATGTCGTCGGAATGGCCAACTAGGTAGTCGGCGACATCCAAGCCCCAGAGTTGCATCGCGGATTCATACTCGTGTACTGATTCGCTGGCCAAGGTGCGCCTCCAATCCAATCCCAGTTAGCGCAGAATTCCGCCGCTGAGGACATCACAATACCCGGTTAGGACTGGAATCTTCCGTCTGGCCGACCGTGTCGGTGCCGGCGCCCATGGTACGCGCGGCCGGAATTCCCGACCGAGCAAACGGCATCCGCTTTTCTGGAACGCATCAGCGTGCGACTGCCCGAAATTTCAGGGCCGGCTGAACACCAGGACTACCTGGCCCTGCTCGACCGCTGCCTGCTAGATCGAAAGCTCTCGGCGCACGAAGCGCAGGCGCTCGTGCAGCTCGCCGAGGAGCTCGGCCTCAGCCGCCACCGCTGCCACCAGCTGCACGGCGAGTATTTCGCCGCGCTCGCCCGCATCGCCTGGGCCGACGGTGTACTCACAACGGATGAGATCGCCGACCTCGTCGACGTAGCCAACCTGCTCGACATTTCAGCGGATGCCCTCGATGCCGCCCTTGACCATCCGGAGCCGGCGGTCGTGGTGTTGGCCAGCGCGCACTTCGAGCTGCACCTGGGCGATCTCGTGGTGCTGACCGGCGAGATGATGCGGCCGCGCAGCGACTGGGAATCGGAGTTGCTGGCCCGCGGCTTCGCTCCGACGAGTGCCGTGACCAAGAAGGTCACGCTGCTCGTCGCCGCCGACCCGGACTCGCTCTCGAGCAAGGCGAGGAAGGCCCGCGACTACGGGATTCCGATCGTGGGGGAGGCGGCCCTGGCGCGGTTGGCGGGTGCGTTTCCGCTGCGCTGATCGCAGAACGACATCGATTCACCGCGTCGGAGTTTGCTATCGCGCGAGCCCCGCCGCACTGCTGTGCTGCGCTGTGCATGGAGCCATGTCGGTGGCTCGTGCGACACTCATCTTGTTCCCGCCGGGAACAACTTTTGAGGGGGAACACCATGACTGATCCGAACTACACCGCCATGCTGCTGGTCATCGATCGCAGTGGCTCGATGACGGGCATCCGCGATGACATGGTGGGCGGCCTCACCGCGATGCTCGCCGAGCAGGCGGCCGAGCCCGGCCTGCTCACCGTTGACATCGTCACATTCGACACGGAGATTGAAACGCAGTGCTCGTTGGCCGACCCGATGAACGTCACGATCTCGCTCGAGCCCCGTGGCGCCACAGCGCTCTTCGACGCCATCGGTCAGTCGGTCACCGCTTTCGGTCGGGTTCTGGCCGCGCTGCCCGAGCACGCCCGCCCCGAAACCGTGCAGGTCGTGGTCGTCACCGACGGGGCTGAGAACTCAAGCCGCGAGTTCAGTCTCGACGCAGTGCGCACTCTGGTCACGCGTCAGAAGGAGCAGTACAGCTGGGATTTCATGTTTCTCGGGGCCAACCAAGACGCCGTGCTGTCCGGTGAGAACCTGGGCTTTGACGCGGGCAGTTCCATGACCTTCACGGCCAGCGCCGACGCGGTCTCGAACATGAGCGCGTCCATGGGTCGCTACGTGAAAGACGTGCGCGGCAAGACCAAGCGCATGTTCGACGACGAAGAGCGGTACAGCTCCATGATTCCGGCCCCGGAGGCGCCCATCCGACCGGCTGAGACATCGCCGAAGCCGGCGAGGGGCAAAAAGGTCGAGAAGCCCTAGCAACGCTCGGGGCCCTAGCTGCTAGGGCTGGTCGAGTGGTCGCCCGAGAGACGGCGATCGCCGCGAACGGGAGGCTCGCCATGACCGATCCAGGGCCTTTGGCGCGCCCCCTCGGCTTGACCGGCGCCCACCATCTCCCACCCATCATCCGGCAGACGTCATCCGCAGCAGCCGGATGGCTATGAGGGCGAACCAGAACCTGAGTTCGTGGCCACCCGACGGAGCACCGTGCGCCCGGCTGCAGATCTGCACTGCACATGTACATCCCCATCACGCTGATGTACATTTGAGGCATGTCGAAGTCAAGCGTCACCGACGCCAGGGCGCGCCTACCCGAGTTGATTGCCCAGGCCAGCTCAGAGGCCGTTTTCTTGGAGCGTCGCGGAAAAGTCGCTGCTGTGCTGGTGAGCCCCGAGCAGTACGCGCGCATGCAGGAAGCGCTTGAGGATGCTGAGGACGTCGCGGCTTTTGATATGGCCATGGCCGATGAAGGCGACAACATTCCCTGGGAGCAGGTCAAAGCGGATCTCGGCTGGATGTGAGCAAATACCGGATCGAATTGCGTTCGGCAGCGGTCAAAGCTTTGCGTCGCATTGATCCGCAGGATCGTGGTCGGGTACAAGGCGCCATCGCCCTGCTGGGCGAAGACCCTCGCCCGCCCGGGGCGAGAGCGCTGCAAGGGCGGGACGGCTATCGGGTGCGGGTGGGCAGTTATCGGATTCTGTACACCGTCCGCAACGACGTCCTTGTGGTGGTCGTGGTCACCGTCGGCCATCGTCGGGACGTGTACGAGTAGCTCGTGGTGTGCTGCTCGACGGCCGCGTTATCGTGGCCCACAACGCCGCCTTCGACGCCCGCTTTCTCCTCGCGGAACTTGGCCGCGCCGGATACCTGATTACCGTTCCGGTAATCTGCCTCTGCACCTCGCCCGCGACTTTCTACCCGGCACCGGCCGGTCGCTCGCCGACTGCTGCGCCGCCTACGACATCGATCTCACCGGTGCCCACCGAGCCTCGGTTGATACCTACGCCACCGCGCGATTACTCAGTAACTACATCATTGGTGCTGCCGATCCGATCCTGTGGGCCGACGCCCTTCACCGTGCCGCCGCCTACCGTTGGCCGACCCTGTCGTTGCCGGAGCGCCCGTGGTACCCGCGGCCGGATTTCGCGACGGAGCAGACGGCATCCGCTTTTCTGGAACGAATCAGTGTGCGGCTGCCCGAAATCACCGGACCGGCCGAACACCAGGACTACCTCGCCCTGCTCGATCGCTGCCTGCTGGACCGAAAGCTCTCGGCGCACGAAGCGCAGGCGCTCGTGCAGCTCGCCGAGGAGCTCGGCCTCAGCCGTCACCGGTGCGAGCTGTTGCACGGGGAGTATTTCGCTGCGCTCGCCCGCATCGCCTGGGCCGATGGCGTGCTCACCACGGATGAGATGGGTGACCTCGTCGACGTCGCCAACCTGCTCGACATTTCAGCGGATGCGCTCGACGCCGCGCTCGACCAGCCGGAAACGGCAGTCGTCACCGTGACGAGTACACACTTCGAACTGCACCTCGGCGACCTCGTGGTGCTGACCGGCGAGATGACCCGACCCCGCAGCGACTGGGAGTCGGAGTTGCTGGCCCGCGGCTTCGCGCCGAAAAGTGCGGTGACCAAAAAGGTCACACTGCTCGTGGCCGCCGACCCGGACTCGCTGTCGGGCAAGGCGCGCAAGGCCCGCGACTACGGAATTCCGATCGTGGGGGAGGCCGCCCTGGCCCGACTGGCGGGTGCGTTTCCGCTGCGCTGATCGCTGACTGGAATCTGCTGACCGCGGGGCACTATAAAGCGCCGTACGGCCTCGGCCAGACTCACCTCCCGAGCTGGTTCTCAAAGCGCAGGCCGGGGTGAGGAGATTGCATAGTGTGACCATCGATGATTCTGACCACTTAATGACTCGTATTCTCTACATTATCTTTCCCAATGTGTAGAATACTGGTCATATGAGGGGATGACTGTTATGGCTGAAAAACGAATGACACCGATTCCTGTTCGGCGAGCCATCCGCGAACTCGGAAAAGACACTCAAACCTGGCGCAAGCTTTTGGGATTGACCATGGAGCAAGTCGCAGATCGCGCCGACATAAGCCGCAGCACCCTCGCAAAATTGGAGTCCGGTACCGGCGGCGTCAGCCTCGAGACCGCGCTGCGCGTGTTCCGAGCCCTCGGAATCATGGACACAGTCGTCAACAGCGCCGACCCTTACCGCAGCGATGTGGGCCGGCTCCGGTCCGAAGAGATTCTGCCGCAGCGAGTGCGGCAGAGCACGCCGAAGTCCGTGTCGGATGCCTGACGCCGAAGTCTGGGTGCAGCTGGGCGGCGTAGACGTGCGCGCCGGAACCGTCTACTCCCATCGTCGGCGTGGCTCTGAGAGCGCCACGTTTACCTACGCGCCTGAGTATCTGGCACGGCCTGCTGCCTACGCTGTGGACCCTGCCCTTCCACTGTCTTCCGGTGCGTTCAGTACAGCGGATGGCCACCACCTGTTCGGCGCATTCACCGACTGCGCCCCTGACCGGTGGGGACGCAGGCTCCTCGAACGGTCTGAACGCCGTCGCGCTTCCCGAAGTGGTGTTAGCGAGCGCAGCTTCGGCGAACTCGACTTCACCCTCGGAGTCAGGGATGACCTACGCCAAGGAGCTATTCGGTTCCGCATTCCTGGCATCGATGAGTGGCAGGCAGAAGCGGCCGAAAGTGTGCCGCATCTCGTTGACCTGTCGCAGCTCCTTCGTGCCGTCGAATCCGTGGAAAGCGAAAATCCAGATGACGAAGCATTGCGCTTGCTGCTGGGAGCCGGGAGCTCGATCGGAGGTGCACGCCCCAAGGCGGCCGTGGTAAACGGTCGAGGCGAGCTGTTAATAGCAAAATTTCCGCGTGTGGGCAGTGACGAATGGGATGTCATGGCTTGGGAGCACCTATCCCTCACGCTCGCCTCCCGCGCCGGTATCCGCACACCGTCCAACGAGTTGATGACGGTGGCCGGTCGCAATGTCCTTCTCCTCAATCGGTTCGATCGGCAGGGCTTACGCCGAATCGGGTACGCGAGCGCCATGACCATGCTCGAAGCGGTCGACGGCGAGCGGCGCAGCTATCTGGAAATCGCAGAAGTCATCGAGCGGTCATCATCGTCGGCCACGACTGAGCTCATTGAACTCTGGCGGAGGATTGCATTCTCCATCCTTATTTCGAACACCGACGACCATCTGCGCAATCATGGATTTTTGCGCTCCGACTCCCAAGGCAGTTGGAATTTGTCGCCGGTTTTCGATCTCAATCCCAACCCAACACCGGGACCGAAACATTTGTCGACAGCCATCGACTTTGACACATACGCCGCGAACACCGACACTCTTCTTGAAGTAGCACCGTATTTTCGAGTCCAGAGCCCCAAGACCATACTCGCGGACGTAGCCCACGCGGTCTCGGGGTGGGCAGCCGAAGCGCGCCGTCTGGGCATCGCCGAGGGCGAGATTGACCTGATGTCCGGGGCTTTTGCACCAGCAGGCCGATAGTGCAGAGCGGGAGCCCAAAGTGGGGGAGCGAATCGCAGTGCGCTGATCTCCTGAACTGACAGGCTGGATCGCTTCTGTACGGTCTTGCTATGCGTATAGCGTGACAATACGCTGACGCTGTGATCGAGTCGTTTCGACACAGGGGACTAGCGCGGTTCTATGCGCCGGGCCGTAAAGAGACTGGGAGTCAGAGTTGCTGGCCCGCGGCTTCGCGCCGAAATGTGCGGTGACCAAAAAAGTGACGCTGCTCGTGGCCGCCGACCCGGACTCGCTCTCGGGCAAGGCGCGCAAAGCCCGCGACTACGGAATTCCGATCGTGGGGGAGGCCGCCCTGGCCCGGCTGGCGGGTGCGTTTTCGCTGCGCTGACTTCCGGTTGTTCGCCGGCTCCGGCGTGATTTGGCGACGGAGCAGGCGGCATCCGCTTTGTTAGGGCGTGTCGACGATCTGCTTGCCGAGCGGCATGAGCGCGACCGGAATCAGCTTGAAGTTGGCGATGCCGAACGGGATGCCGATGATCGTCACGCAGAGGGCGATGCCGGAGAGCAGGTGCTCGAGGGCGATCCACCAGCCGGCCAGAATCACCCAGACGACATTGCCGAACAGTGACGCGGCGCCGGCGCCCGGGGCGTCGACCACGGTCTTGCCGAACGGCCAGAGCGCGTAGACGCCGATGCGTGCCGCGGCGATTCCCCAGGGGATCGTCACGATGAGAATGCACATGATTGCGGCTGCCAGCATGTAGCCGAGGAACAGCCAGAAGCCTGACAGCACGAGCCAGATGATGTTGAGAAGGGTCTTCATGGTGGTTCCATTCTCGCAGGTCGCCCGTGCCGGGCACGGTGCGGGAGACACGCGTGGCACGATTGCAGGACTCCGGGCAAGATAGAGGCCATGGCCCACCGTCAACGGCACCGTCCCGATGCTGACCCCGTAACCGACCGGGCGGATAAGACCTGCGCGTCGTGTGGGCGACGCATCGAGTGGCGTGCGAAGTGGGCGCACAACTGGGACTCGGTGAAGTACTGCTCGGCAGCCTGCCGCTCACACGGGGTCAACACGACAGACCTGCAGCTCGAATCGACCATCGTGTCATTGCTGCGCAAAAGCGCACGGGATGCCACGATCTGTCCGTCGGACGCGGCGCGCGCCATCGGCGGCGAGGAGTGGCGCGACCTGATGGAGCCGGCCCGACGCGCCGCGCGACGCATGGTCGCCCGCGGCGAATTACAGATCACCCAGGGCGGCGTCGTGGTCGACCCGTCAACCGCCAAGGGTGCAATTCGGTTGCGAACGCCGCGATAAGCGTTCCGCACCACACAGAGAGGAGCGCACGATATGACAGTGACCTGCGACATGATGGTCTCGGAGGACGGCTACGCGGCCGGCGTGAATCAGAGCCTGGAGCATCCGCTGGGCGAGGGCGGCGAACGACTGGCCCGCTGGCGCTTCGAGCGGCCCGATGAGAATGCGGCAGAGATCGCCGCCATCGCGACCTCGGGCGCCTACATCATGGGGCGCAATATGTGCGGGCCTGGCCGTGGCGAGTGAGACGACGAGTGGACGGGCTGGTGGGGCGACGACCCGCCGTACCACGCGCCGGTGTTCGTACTGACGCACTACCCGCGGGCTCCGCTCGTGATGCAAGGCGGCACGACCTTCACGTTCGTGACCGCTGGCATCCTGGCGGCGCTGGAGCAGGCTCGCGCCGTTGCGGGCGATCGCGAGGTCGCGATTGCGGTCGGTGCCGCGGCCCTCGTCGCATTTCTCCTGCTGTTCCAACGCGCACGCTCCAAGCGGATGCTGGCGCTGCGGCACGCAAACGGCGCCTGACACAGAGTTGCCGTGATCGGTCGGCGGTGTCTGGGAGCCAGCCCTGAGCATCCGTTGTGGGGTAACGCTCGAGGCCATCGCTGGGTATCGTTGAACCTATCGCTGTATATCGTTCGCACGTCATACCGAGGAGGCAATCATGGGCAACACATTCCCCACCGGCGGGTTCAACGCCGCCAACATGGACGGCATCTGGCAGGCCATGGAACAGTTCCGCTCCCGCTTCGAGAAGCAGGCAGGCACGGCCACCCGAGCCGGTCGCGGCGAGGTGCGCACGGCGGTACTCGCCCTGCTGGCGGAGCAGCCGATGCACGGCTACCAGATCATCCACGAAATCGAAGAGCGCAGCGGCGGCACCTGGAAGCCCAGCGCCGGCTCGGTCTACCCCACGTTGCAGCTACTGGCTGATGAGGGCCTGATCAGCGCCGAAGAGAACAACGGTCGCAAGATCTACTCGCTCACCGATGAGGGTCGCGCGGCAGTCGCTGACGCCGACACGAGCGCCCCGTGGGCAGCGACGAGCTCCACCGGGTCACACGGCCACACGGCGCTGCCGAAGGCGGGCATCGAACTCGCCCAGGCTGCTGCTCAGGTGGGTCGCACCGGCTCGCCGGAACAGATAAAAGAGGCTGTAACCGTGCTCGACGACGCCCGTCGCAAGCTCTACTCGATCCTCGCCCAGGACTGACGGGTGCCGCTGGCTCGTCGAGGTAGCTACGATTCGAATTCGGGCGCGGGCAACATGCGCGCCCGATACCGCCGCATTCTGCGTTTTGCCAGCTGGTATCTCGCCATAACGTGGTGGTTCGAGTTGTTCCTGCCTCGCATCGGGCTGGTGACAGTCGCCGAGCGCACACGCTCCAAGCGGATGCAGCGCTTCGCGAAGGGTTTTCACGTGCTCGCGGCCGACCTCGGCGGTCTCATGATCAAGGTCGGGCAGTTCATGTCATCGCGCCTTGACGTGCTGCCGCCCGAGATCACTAAAGAGCTCGAGGGGCTGCAGGACGAAGTCGCGCCGGTATCGTTTGCGGCCATTCGCGCTGCTGTCGAGGCGGAGCTGGGCATGCCACTCGAACGGGCCTTTACGTCGGTCGACGAGACGCCGGTGGCGGCGGCATCCCTCGGGCAAGCGCATCGAGCCCGACTCACCGCGCTCGATGCTGCTGACACGGGGCTCGACGGGGTCATTATCAAGGTACAGCGCCCGGGAATCGACGAAATCATCGACGTCGACCTTGCCGCCCTGCGCAAAGTGGGCGGCTGGCTCAGCCATGTGAAACTCGTCTCCAACCGGGTCGACATGCCGGCGCTGGTCGAAGAGTTCGCACAGACGAGTCTCGAAGAGATCGACTACCTGCACGAGGCGAGCAGCTCCGAACGTTTCGCAGCGGCCTTTCCCGATGACGACCGAGTCGGCGTTCCCGGTGTCGTCTGGGAACGAACCACCCGCAAGGTGCTCACTCTCGAAGATGTCACGGCGATCAAGATCACCGACGTCGACGCCCTGATCAAGGCCGGCATCGACCCGGCTGAGGTGGCTCCGGTCTTCGCCGAGGTCATGTTCGACCAGATGTTCACGATGGGCTTCTTTCACGCCGATCCGCACCCCGGCAACATCTTCGTCACCCCGGACGCCGACAGCGAGCGCGGCTGGAAACTCACCTTCATTGACTTCGGCATGATGGGCGAGGTGCCCACCAGTACGCGCACCGGGCTGCGCAAAATGCTCATTGCAGCAGCCTCACGCGATGGGCGCGGCCTGGTCAATGCCATGAACGATGTCGGCGTGCTCCTGCCTTCGGCCGAGACGACCGAGCTCGAACGGGCCATGACCACTCTGTTCGCCCGGTTTGGTGGCATGGGTTTCGCCGAGTTGCGCGAGGTGGACCCGCGAGAGTTCCGCGAATTCGCGGTGCAGTTCGGCGACGTGGTGCGCTCGCTGCCGTTCCAGCTGCCCGAGAACTTTCTGCTCATCATCCGAGCCATGTCGCTCACCTCCGGCGTGGCCAGCGCGCTCAATCCCGCGTTCAACCTCTGGGATTCGGTCGAGCCGTACGCGGCGCAGCTGCTGCGCGACGAGAGCGGCAACTTCGTGCAGGACATCGCGAAGCAGGCGACGGAGACGGTCGGCATCGCCGTTCGCCTGCCCAAGCGCCTCGACGGATTGATCACCCGGATCGAAGACGGCTCCGTTGCGGTTGCCAGCCCGGGCCTCGAGAAGCGCGTCGCCCGCCTCGAGCGCACCCTGCGGCAAGCCGTGTCGGCGCTCCTGTTCGCTGCGCTGCTCATCGCCGGCGTGCTGCTGCGAGCGGATGACGCGGTGCTGGGCACCGTATTAATGATCGCGTCGGTCGTCCCCCTGCTGCACACGCTGTTCGCGGGGCGTCGCGGGTTCTAAGCCGGCGGACGCGGGTTCTGAGCGGGCGGTCGCGGTGGCCGTCGACGCGGAGGCGACCGGGCAGACCGGCGGGGCGGCATCCGCTCTATGGTTGGGGATTGCGCACGCCATGACGGCTGGTTCGGCCAGTCTGGTCAGCTAGCTTTCGCAGCCGACGCCGACGCCGTCGCCGTCCCGGTCGAGGTGACGCCCATACCCGTCGTCCCCCGTGTGTACCGGAGCTGCTCCAGCAGCACGCGCCGCGTCACAGTTCTTGTAGTAAGCGCTGGCGGGTGCCGGCGCAACCGGTGCCACGGGCGCCGGCTCGACGGCGACCGGAACGGGCACCACGACCATGGGCGCAGGCCCGGCAACCGGCACGGGGACGACGACAACGGGAGCGGGTGCCGGCGCGAAAATGGATGCCGTCGCCCGTTCGTCGGGGCAAGCCGTCAAAATACGGGTCATCGCGTCGTGCGCGGCCTGCGTCACCCATAGCCCGTAGGTCGCCTTCACGGAAATCTGCCGTGCCACGTAAGCGCATCGGTACGGTTTCAGCGGCGGCAACCAAGTGGCCGTGTCGCCGTCACCCTTGCTCGAGTTCGTGCGTCCGTCCAAGGCCAGCAGATTGAGCGGATCGTTCGCGAGCGACACTCGCTGGGTCTGGCTCAGTTGCTGGGCACCGGTCTGCCAAGCATTCGATAGCGCCACCACATGGTCGATTTGCACGAGCGACGACGTCGCCGTTCCTCGCACAAAGTTGATCGTTTTTCCCGTGTATGGGCCGGTCAGCGTGCCGGTCACGACCCGGCAGCCGCCTTGCTTCGCGATGTTGGTCAGGTCGCGGGCCAGGATGTCGTTACGGGTGTCGCATCCGTTTTGGTCAACGTCGAGCCAGGCCGTGCCGAAGCTGCCGCTGCGGTCGTAGCCGGTCTTGGGCGCGCGGCCCTTGATCGGCAGAGTCGCCAGCAACGCCACCGCTGTGGTGTCGGTCCCTGACGTGTCGGCCAGAACGATGCTCGCGGCATCCGGTGCCGGTGTGCTCGTGGCTGGATCGGTTGGCGCTTCGACGGTGAATGCCAACGGCGTCGGGCTCGGAGTCGGGCTCGGCGTCGCGGAAGGGGTGGCCGTTGCGGTCGGTTGCGCACTCGTGCTGGCCAGGTTCGCGTCGAAGGATGCCGGTGCCAGCGACGAACCGACGAAGACCGCGACGAGCGCCCCGGCCAGAACGACACTCGCAATCTTGCGTGTGGGAATGACGGCCCACGAGCGTCGGCCGGTGGTCAACACATAGATGGCGGTGAAGGCGCCGATCGAGCCAATCGTCAGGAACAGGCCGGAAAACCCGCTGGTCGACGCGGCCACGAGTAACAACACCTGTGACAAGCCGAGCACGGGGGCGTAAGTAATTCTTATAATTGCTCACTATATTAATGAGATGTTCTCGTGTTTAAGAGCGATTCGCGGTATAATTGTGGGTGAAGGAGGCACCGTCGCCATGACCCTTACAGCCCCGCCGGCCGCAGCTGGTGCACTGCCGGAGTTCGAGGGTTCCCGGATCGCAGCGATTGCTCAGGCTGCTGCCATTCTGGCGGCAGTGTTAGACGGGGTGCGGTTCGGTCATCTGGATGACTCCGAAGCGGTTGCGGTGCTTGCGGCGCTCGAAGGTCTCGGCCGCAAGGTTGATGGGGCCAGACTACGGTCGACCGCCGACATCGGTGCGCGGGCCGAAACCGACCTCGGGAACGGTTCGTTGGCCTACCGAAACGGATGCCGCACCAAGGTAGATCTCATCACCCAGCTCGCCGGCATCTCCGGCCGTGAGGCCAAGCGGCGCCTGAAACTCGGCGAGACAGCGGTGGAACGCACGCCGCTGGGCCTGCCGGTCCCCGCCCGCTACCCGGTCATCGCCGACGCGCTGGGTAGCGGCGACCTCGGCATTGAGGCGGCCGAGATCATCGGAGGGTGTCAGATGGTCTGTGTAAGGGGTTGCGGATCTATTTGAAGGAGTGACACTAATGGTCATGACAGAACGAACTGAGAAGCTGAAAGCACCGAAGTCCCCGGCCCAGCGTGCGG
>NZ_SOHF01000009.1:0-6792 GCF_004404045.1 Cryobacterium sp. Hh11
GACCTGGCCACTGGTGAGACAGAATCATATGCCGATGACGTGGGCTATGCCGCCTTCGTGCCAGTACTGGTTCTGGGAATACCTATCGCTCTAGAGATCTTGAAAACACTCCTGGTGGCATCTGCAGTTGTCATCGTCGCTGGTGTTACGTGGATCGCAGCCACTAACGCAATCGATGCCCTCAATAAAAAGGGATCAAGCTACCAACATTTCCGCGCAATGATTCTAAACGGCAAACTCGTGCTTGCAAATGGTATGTCGCTTTCCGCGGCCATCACATGGGGCCGCGGGGGGAAAGACACGTGGTCTCGCAGCGAGGCCGGCGCGCTCGCAGTTGCGAAAGGAATCAAAAACGGCCTGGCCGTAGTCGGACCTGAGCGCGATTCGGGCGGTCGCGGAAAATTCGCACACTTCCACCCGAGCAACCGCACCCCCGCAATGCACGCCTTTTTCGGACTACCCAATTGATGGACAATCACGAAGCTGACGACCGTTCAGACCTCCTGGCACGGTGGAAGAAGACCAATCCTCAGCGATGGACAACGGACGCCGTTGAAGAACACTTGAAACAGGGTTTTTGTGCATATGAAATCCCGCTCGAGGCCATTACACGCACTGACTATNAGGCTCTTCCTTCAAGAAACTTCGGGCAGTGACACTGACAATCTTGGAACGGCGCCTCTTGGAGACGCGTCTTGGCTGGCATACAACCTTCTAAACACTCAACATTTGGTGGGCCAACGCACCTCCATCGTGCTCGAGCAAGAAGACGGCCTCGTCACTGGTGCCAAGGTTTACGGGATGTCTGACCACCTAACGACGTACATGACCGCGCTGACCGGATACAGAGAGACTGGAACAGAAACTGACCAAAATCACTACTCGATGAAAACTGGCGACGTAAACGACGAAGCCTTCGTCTACTACCTCGACTGCCTAGCGCGACACAGCTTCATCTAGCCCGATACGAACAACACCTGTCAGGCTGCGGATGCTGACCCACGGTGATGCGGCAGAATTATGCTGGCTGCCGCTATCACCCGTTGGTCAGCACCGTAGTCTGAGTCGTCAGAGGAACCTGTCAAGAAGTCGCCCTTGATGTGCCTCGCCCGGAGGCCAAAAAGCGGCCTATTCGATCCTGCGATGTCCGCGATCGCATAGTGGCCACCGGCCGCAGCCAGTTAATCGAACACCCCGCTCACGACGGAGATATTTCTCGGCCCATAAGCACACTGTCGTGCCGGCATAAACGCGACCGTGGCATCAACTGCGGTCGCGACAACTGCCCTGCCCTGGAAAACTCCGCCATTCCACCAAACGGCTGTCTCGAAACCCTAGCGA
The DNA here is from genome assembly GCF_004404045.1 of Cryobacterium sp. Hh11. Taxonomy (NCBI): domain Bacteria; kingdom Bacillati; phylum Actinomycetota; class Actinomycetes; order Micrococcales; family Microbacteriaceae; genus Cryobacterium; species Cryobacterium sp. Hh11. The sequence goes on from NZ_SOHF01000009.1 coordinate 1,342, forward strand.
TATAAGACGTCTCACCGCCGCGACCTGAGCTTCCACAGAATCACCGGAATCTTGTGGCGCGCCGATTCTCATAACTACGTCGCATAACCGCATGCTTGAACTGTGGTACTCGCCATTGGTTATGAGACACCCCGGGAGCAGAAATGACGAAACTGATCGGCTACGCGCGCGTATCCACGCGACAGCAGTCCACCGATCGGCAACAGATCGACATCCTCGCCGCTGGCGTCCGGCGTGACGACCTCTACGTCGACCATGGCATTTCCGGTGCTCGAGCATCGCGGCCCCAGTTCGACCGTGCACTCGACGCTCTCGAGGACGGCGACACCCTCGTCATCACGACCCTGGATCGGCTGGGCCGATCGACGCAGAACATGCTCGCGTTCGCCGAGGAGCTCCGCGGCCGCGGAGCCGGCCTTCGCGTACTCAACCTGGGCGGCGGCGACGTCGACACAGCGACACCGATGGGGTCCATGCTGTTCACGATCATGGCTGCACTCGGACAAATGGAACACGAAATCAAACGAGAACGTGTGATCGACTCCATTAACAAGCGCCGCAACGCCGGCAAGGATCTCGGTGGGAGGCCGCGGCTCATCACCGACAGCCAAATCCGGAACGCCCGTCGACTCATCGACGGTGGAGAGCCAGTGACCACGGTTGCCCGTGATCTTGGAATGTCTCGAGCAACGTTCTACCGCCGAACGCGGGCATTGGACCTCGCCGAAGAGTCATCTGAGGCGTCCAAACGTGCCCCGTATAGCCCTCCCTTCACCGGGCATTTTCTCGGACGGGTCTTACGGGACGATCGCCCTCTCGGCACCGCAGGGAACCGAGTAGACGACGATGATTCGAAGGTGTCCCGGTCATCGTCCGGCTTACGGCCTCGAGGTCATGCGGATGGGTCGATGGCTCCCAACCACCGGACTCTTTTTTCGCGACCGTGTCGATCCTGTGCACTCTCATTCGACGCCATAGTAGAGAGACGCATCCGACGCCCTCGTAACGAAGGAGAACACAATGAAGTACATGCTGATCATGCGCGTCACCGATGAGGCGCTGGAGGCGTCGAAGAGCCAGGACTTCGAGGAGATCATCAACGCGATGGGAGCCTTCAACGAATCGATGATCAAGGCGGGCGTGATGCTCGCCGGTGAGGGGCTGTCCGACGCAAAGGAGGGCTTCGTTGTCGACTTCGCCGCTGATAAGCCGATCGTCACCGACGGCCCCTACGGGGAAACCCATGAGCTGTTCAACGGTTTCTGGATCATCCAGACCGCCAGCAAGGAGGAGGCAGCCGAGTGGGCCAGCCGCGCCCCGCTCGGCCCGGGGAGCAAGCTCGAGGTGCGCCGTGTGACGGACGAGAGCGACTTCGAGGTGTTCTCCGACAACGAGTACATCCAGAAAGAGGCCGGCTGGCGCGAAGAGCAAGTGGCCAAGTCGCAGGAGAACTGAACCGTAGCGATGCCCGATATTCGGCGAACGGTTGACGCCGTCTGGCGCATCGAGGGCGCGCGCATCATCGCTACGCTTGCCAAGATGACCGGCGATGTCGGCATTGCCGAGGACCTCGCCCAAGAGGCGCTTGTCGACGCCCTTACGCAGTGGCCAAAGTCGGGCGTCCCGCGGAATGCGGGCGCCTGGCTCACGGCCGTCGCCAAGCGCAAGACGATCGACGGCTGGCGTCGGCGCGAGCGGCTCGATGAGTGCTATCGCGCGATCGCCCACGACCTCGAGGCGGCGGGCGACGACGAGTGGCAGCCTATCGACGACGATGTGCTGCGGCTGATTTTCATCGCCTGCCACCCCGTGCTCTCCCGGGAGGCGCAGGTTGCGTTAATCCTCCGAGTGGTGGGCGGCCTCACCACCGAGGAGATCGCGCGGATGCTGCTGGTCCCCCTCGCGACTGTGCAGCAGCGGATTGTGCGTGCGAAGAAGACTCTTTCGGCCGCGCGAGTGCCGTTCGCGGCACCTGACCCGAGGGAGTGGCACGGCCGGCTCGGCGCAGTGCTCGGCGTTATCTACCTGATCTTCACGGAGGGGTACGCGGCGACATCCGGCGACCGCTGGATCCGCACCGAGCTCGCGAATGAGGCATTGCGGCTTGGTCGCGTGCTCGCCGGGTTGCTGCCGAGAGAGCCCGAGGTGCACGGGCTTGCCGCACTCATGGAGTTCCAGGCGTCGCGGTTCGCCGCCAGGATCGGCCGCAACGGCACCCCGATCCTGCTCGCCGACCAGGACCGTTCCCACTGGGACCGCGCTCAGATCGAGCGTGGGCGCGCGGCACTTCGGACGTCGGATGTCCTGGGCCGTGGGCGCGCAAGCTACGCTCTGCAGGCGGCCATTGCCGAGTGCCATGCGATTGCGGCGAGCATCGACCAGACCGACTGGGAGCGCATCATACTGCTTTACGACGCGCTCGGCCGGCTCGTGCCGAGTCCTGTGGTCGAGCTTAACCGTGCGATCGCGGTGTCCATGGCTACTGGTCCGGCGAACGGGCTTCGCATCGTCGACCGGCTCGATTCCACGGGGGCCCTGCGCGGCTCGCACTTGCTGCCGAGCGTGCGAGGCGAGCTGCTCGCACGGCTCGGCCGCACGGAGGAGGCGCGCTCGGAGCTGCTCACCGCCGCCGGGCTTACCGCCAACGAGCGCGAGAGCGCCGTGTTGCGCGCCAAGGCGGCTGCGCTCTGATCGAAACCGCACTCACCGTCAATGTCAGAGAACCTCGACGTTGCTGCCTCCTTCGACTACCGAAGTGGTGTCCCGCTAAACATTCCCCTTGGGGGTCAGCTCGATGCGTCTGATCCTTCGCGGTCTTTTTCGTCTTAGCAGTCAAAGCGATGACCGCGTTTGCAGCTGAGAGGACGGCTACCAGCAGAGCGAGAACCAGACTAAAAACATGCCCTCCGTTGGTTCCCGTGTCTCCGTTCGCGATCGCAATTATCTGGATCATTGCGTTTGCTAGCCAGAGCACGACCATTACGAGGCTGAGCCCGACCTGATGCCTGCCGACCCACAAAATTATCCGTCTGCCAGTCATGGTGTCAATATATCCGTGTGATCTTCCAATTCCTACGAGTCCGATAGGGGTTCGGCATACGGGCCAAACAGTGGTCGCCACTCCAGGCAGGGCGCTCTGCCCGGCGTATACGCTCATGACATGAGCTAAGTGCATCTGAGTGGGCAACTCGTCTGCCGTAATCAGGGTCAGGTAGCAGTTCTGATCACGTGGCTCGGACGCGTGCGGAGCATGGACGCCTCTCGTTCCGTGTTACGTCGACCGGCGATCCCATGGTGTGGCAGGTCGATGAGTGCTTCCAGGATAATTCTGCGCTCAAAGCACACCAGGACCGCGTTTCGGGAAGCACCTGGGGACGGGCCACAGCCGGGATCGAACGTCGCTATGCGATCGACGGGGTCTAGTCACCTCGTTCCCGGCCTTTCTCGAAGGAGCCGCCACCGTTAGAGCTGACCTATCGACGGATCTATCCGTGCCTAATTTCTCGGCCTCAGCGTCGTCAATTGCAACCCGTGCCGTGGGGATAAAGTGGGGTTCACCGATGACCGTTTGGCTCCACGCCCACGTGAACGGTCGAGGGCGTGGGAGGCAACCGATGGGAACCTTCCTCAGCACGTTCCTTTCCGATTCCGCGGAACTTCCGGAGCTAAAGAATCGCGTTCGTTTAGCCGGACCCGTGCCGCTTTCGTCGCCACTACCAGTTGCGGATCTTGCCGCAGACAGCATCGCGGCGACCAAGCTCATGGCCTCGTTGCTGCGCCTTGTCCGCACGGGAGTGCGTAATCCCAAAGCGAGCGAAGTTCCGCAGGTGAGCCTTCTGCCGCAACTCGTCGCCGGCGCCTACCGGAGTGACCAACTGTTCCGCTGGAACGGGAACCCCGCTCCAGCGTGGGCACCCCTGTCCGGATTTTTCGCCTCGAGCGACGGCTGGGTTCGCACTCACGCCAACTATCCCCATCACGAAGCGGCTTTGCGCTCACTTCTGAGATTGAACGGTTCCGCTTCCGCCGAGGTCGTAGCGCACGCGATTTCGCATCGCAGCGCTCTCGATCTGGAGGATGAAGCCGCAGACTCTGGTGCGATCATCAGTGCGGTTCGCAGCCCGAGTAGTTGGAGAGGACATCCTCAAGCTCAAACCATGAAAGCGGAACCCTTCATTAGCCTGGTGCAGCAGGGCGGAGACTCGGGCCTCCAAAGACGGGGGTCGGCTGACAGTTATGCGCCGCTGAAGGGCGTTCGGGTGCTCGACTTGACCCGGGTCATAGCCGGGCCGGTGGCCACTCGTAGTCTCGCGTTCTTCGGGGCAGATGTCCTGCGCATCGACAGCCCTGGCATGCCGGAACTCCCTTGGCAGTACCTCGATACCGGGCAAGGGAAGCGCTCGGCGCTCCTTGACCTCGGCTACAAACCAGATCGAGACTGCCTCGAACAGCTGCTGACAGACGCCGACGTTGTTGTCACGGGATACAGGCCGAACAGCCTCTACCGGTTCGGCCTCTCGCCGGTCGAACTCCACAATCGCCATCCGGGGCTCGTTATCGGCCGGGTGAGCGCGTGGGGATTGAGCGGCCCCTGGATCGAGCGACGTGGATTCGACAGTATCGTTCAAGCAGCCAGCGGCATCGCCCAGATCCACGCAAACGGCACCGGCAGACCAGGTGCTTTGCCCGTCCAAGCTTTGGATCATTCCGCCGGGTATCTACTTGCCGCCGGGATCATGTCAGCACTTCGACGTCGGCACCTCGACGGGTACGGATGGACCGTCGACATTTCACTGGCCCGGGTCGCTCAAGAGCTACTCGCCCAGCCTTATTCCGCGCCAACCGAAGCCGGCTCCTACGAGATCCAAACCGCGAACGCGGAAACGCCAGAAGGAACCGTCACCTGTGCCGCACCCGCGATCAGCATCAGCGGTGGACCGAATCGCTACAGGTGGATCGGCCGCCCGTGGGGAGCAGACCAGCCGGAATGGGCCGAAGCACGATCCGCCAGCGTCCAGCGATAAGCCCCACCCGGAAGGTGCGCCATCGGCCGCTCCAGCATTGCGAAAGCAGCCCGCAGGGGGTTCGACAAAGGCAGTGTCTACGCAACCGCGCAACGCATGGCGTCAGCGTTGGCCGATGACGATATGCCCGCCGCGGCCGATGCCAGCGTGCGGGCGGCGACGCCGGCACTGCGTCGTCGTGGTGGATCAACCATTGGCACCATCACGCTGCCGTGATCCTCTACATGAGCAACGGTCCCTTCCGCGACGGCGACCTCACCGACAGGAACCTGTCGCAGCGGAGGGACAAAGCACGTCGCAGCCGCACAGCATTCCCGGCCACCGAACAACGCGGATTTGTGGCATTACGAAGAGGTGGCTTCGGGATCCGGGCGCCAACTTTTCGTCGCTTTCAGAAAATCTACTCCTCACGGCCGTCGTCGCGCGA
>NZ_SOHF01000034.1:0-79663 GCF_004404045.1 Cryobacterium sp. Hh11
GGTGTAATCCCACGCCTCAGTCAAGACCTCAGCCTTACTCGCCTGCGCCCACGCGATCACCTTCTCGAGGTAAAGCACCCGGTCGACGAACTGCGCCTGGTGCCGCTGAAACGGACTCAAGCCGGCAGCCGCGTCGGACGGGTCCGGGTCGTCGCCAGTGCTGCCCGCAGTGCGAAGGCCGGCGGCCGCCTCAGCGTCGGCACGGTCGGTGTGACGCTCGTCAGTCGTGCATTCGGCCGGGAGGAAAATGTCCGGGAGAAAATTGTCCGCGAGGTAGTTCGTATAGAGGAACTCTTCGCGGAGGTCCTCATCGAAGAGGTTCTCGGGCGGCACCGCGGCGAACACCTCGGTCAGATCGAGGTCGGCCGGGATGGTCGGGCCGTCAATCAACTCCGGGCGGCCAACGGCCAGGCTCACCGGTGCCGGGCTCACTGGTGTCGGGTGGACCGGTTCCAGATCGACCGGGTCGGTGACCTCGTACGGGGCGAATTCTCCGAGCCCCTCGGCAATTTCACACCGCCAATCGGCCTGGCACTGCGCCCAGAACACCTCGAACTCGGCACGCTCTTCGAGTGTGGACGGCGGGTAGCCGTGAGCCGCGAAGAACGGATCGACACGGCCCGGCTGGGGAGTATCGCCGCTCTGGCTCATAGAAGAAGTGTACCAAAACCATGCGCCAGAGTCGNAATTTATGTGCGAATATGCATTCGGGCAGACCGCGCGTTGTCGAGACGGCTCGGCCCAGTCCATGGCGGTATCGGCAAGCTCGACCAACGGAAGCGGGCGGGTCTCGCAGGTAGCCAGCACCCCGACTTCGTGCAGCTAGCGTCCAGCGAGGGCAGTGGACGGTGAGTGCACCCCTATTCGACCCGTCCGGGGTATTGCCATTAGGTCAGGACCACACGCGGCCTTTCGGGCTCCAACAGTGGGGACACCGTGGCCAATCGCACTGTGACCTAGTCCGACAAGACGGATGCCGCTGGTCGACTCAGTTGCGGCAAGGAAGACCTCATCACCAAGCTGACCGAGCTGCAGACGCTCGTGAACAATCTGGTCGGTTCCCGCTTCGTGACGGACTCGGCTTCGGGTGCCTTCCGGACCGCGTATGACTCGTTCACGCAGGGCGCGACCCGTCGCGGTCAACGGCCTCGACGGCCTCGACGGCATGAGTCAGTTCCTCACCGCCGCCGCCGACGCACTCGGCAACGCGGACACCGAGCTCGGCAACGCTATCCGCGGCTAGCGCCCGGTCAAGCGTTCTGTGGCCCCCACCGCGCTCACATTTTGCACCCCCATTGTGGGGGTGTACCATGTCCCCTTGTGGGTGTCGGGATCGGGCGCCGTGGTTAAGCTTGAACCTTAGACCAGCACAAGGTTGCACGACAGAAACAACGCAGGTCGGGGGGAGCAATGGGCAGGCGACTTCCCTCTGTTCCGCCCGTTTTGTCGGGCTACAGCTACGTGCGCCCGCTCGGCACCGGCGGATTCGCCGACGTCTTTCTGTTCGAACAGAACATGCCGCGCCGCTCCGTGGCCGTCAAAGTGCTGCTGCGGGACATCGTCGACGATGACGTATTGCGCTCATTCAATGCCGAAGCCGATGTCATGGCCAGGCTCAGCTCGCATCCGTCTATTCTCACCGTCTACAACGCGAGCATCTCGGCCGACGGCCGCCCCTATCTCGTGATGGAATTCTGCCCTGGCTCATACTCCTCGCGTGAGCGCGCTGCGCCGCTGCCCCTGGCGACGGTGCTGGGCGTCGCGGTCAAAATCGCCTGCGCCCTCGAAACCGCACACCGCTCCAAGGTGCTGCACCGAGACATCAAACCGTCCAACATTCTCACCACGACCTTCGGCGGTCCGGTGCTCGGTGACTTCGGTATCGCCGCTTCCCTGGCTGGCGGCGGCCCGGGTGAACTATTCGCCATGTCGCTGCCGTGGAGCGCTCCAGAAGTTGTCGACGAACGAACGACCGGTACTGTCGCCACCGAAGTCTGGTCGTTCGGCGCCACGCTCTACTCGCTGCTGGCCGATCGGGCCCCGTTCGACCTGCCCACCGGATCCGCCGGATCGCGCGCACAACTGAAACAACGCATCAGCCGGGCCAAATACACGAGCATCGGACGAGCGGATGTTCCCCCCGCCCTCGAAACCATCCTCGCCCGCATGATGAGTCGCGACCCGGCCAGCCGCCAGGCGAGCCTGCTCGAGTGCGCGCACGACCTGCAGCGGGTGCAGCGCGACCTGGGGCTGCCGATCACCGCGCTCGAAGTCGCGGACGAAGCGTGGGCATCCGCTGGCATGCCCGTCGATTTCAACAACCTGGAGGCTCGCGGCCCGGTCGTCTCCGACGTGGTCATCGCGTCGCTGCGCCCCGGCCGGGGCACCCGTCGCCCGGCCTCACAAACGCGGGAGGGCACGCTGACCGACGTCGACGGCCCCCGCCGAACGCACCTGCGCCCGGTGGCCCTCGCCCTGCTTCTGGTCGGGGCGGTCGTCGTCGGTGGTGGCGCGACGTTCGGCGCCCTGCTTCTCGTTGGGCTGATCTAGTGGCCGGGCCGCGCACCCGCCGCCGATTCCCGGTGATATCGAAGAAGCGTCGCGGCATTATTCGCATTATGGCGGTGGCCGCGATCGGTGCGTTGCTGGCCACGGTGGCCATCGTCGTCGACGGTTTCGACGTAAAGCAGACTCCGGTGCACGCGAGCTCGATCTGGGCGCTGCAGAGCGGCGACGGCAACCGGTACGCCCGCATCAACACCGACCTGCTCGAACTGGACACCGTGAAAACCGTGCCGGCGCCGAGCGAATTGGTGCAGACCGACGCGACCGTGCTGCTCTACGCGCAGAACAACGAAAAAGTCGTCGACGTGAGCCTCGCCGCGCCGATCGACCTCGGCGACGACGCCGCCGACTACGACGTGACCCCGGCCGGTACCCGCACCGTCGTCTCATCGGGGGCCTGGGTCGGCTACCTCACGAGCACCGGAGCGGTGTTCGCCGGGGCGGTCGGCGCGGCCGAGTCCCCGCGCCCGGTCAACCCCTACGCCGACGACGAGGTCATCGAGGGCGAAACCGCCCGCTCCTACGTCTCCGACGCCGTCGCGATCACCCCCGACGGCGTGCTCTACAGCTACTCCAGCGCGGCCAACAGCGTGCTGCGCTATTCCATAGTGGACGACGAAATTCTGGGTGATGACACCGTCACCGACGGTCCGACCGAGCCAGGCACCCAGCTGAGCGTCGTCGGCGATACCTGGGCGCTGCTGAGCATGGCCGGCGACGAACTCTGGCTGGCCGGCCAGGACGAACCGGTCGAGACGAATCTGAGCGAGCTGGCCGTGCTGCAGCGCCCGAGCAGCACCGAGGACCTGCGCGGTTCCGACGGCGTACTCGTGGCCGACCAGACCGGCCTGGTTTCCTTTGCGCTGGCTGACGGTGCCCGCACCGAACTGGTGGGCGATTTTGAGACTGTGCTCGGGTCCCCGGCCGTACCGACCCCTTTTAATGGTGAGCGCTACGCGGCCTGGCTGCCGTCCTCCGGCGCCGGCGGCACTCTGTTCAGCGAAAGCGCCGGCGAAACGACGCTCAGCTACGGCACGGCCACACCGAACGGGGACGCAGCCCCCGCGTTTCGGTCCAACGACTCCCTCATGATTCTCAACGACTCCCGGAGCGGATGGGTGTGGACCGTTCCGGGCGGCGCCCTGGTCGAGAGTTCCCAGGACTGGACCCTCGCCGCGGCTGAAGAACCGCAGCGCCAGGACGACGTGGAGGAAGCCTCAGAGATTGTCGAGCCCAAGGCTCCCGTGGCGGTTGCCGATGCCTTCGGGGTGCGCAGCGACCAACTCGCCCTGCTTCCCGTGCTGCTCAACGACCACGACGCCAACGACGACGTGCTCACCGTGCTGCCGGCCTCGGTGACCGGGCTTGACCCTTCCTGGGGCACCGTCAGCGTCACCGACTCGAACCAGGCCATCGCAGTGCAGGTCGCCGCCGGCGCTCGCGGCTCGGCCACGTTCAGCTACGCCGTCACCGACGGTTCCCGCGCAGACGGACTCAACTCGCCGGCCACGACGGTCACCCTGACCGTGCACGGCGACGACGTGAATGCCGCGCCGGTATGGTGCGGCACCGAGGGCTGCCTGCAAGACTGGCCGAGCCCCGAGGTGCAACCCGGCGGTACGGTCACCGTTCCGGTGCTGCCCGGCTGGGTCGATCCCGACGGGGATCCGATTTTTGTCGCATCCGTTGTGAACACGACCGACGTCGGCTCGGTCAGCGTGACGCCGGCCGGGGTGCTCGTCTACAAGCACCCCAACGCGGCCGACCAGACCGCGCAATCGGCAACCATTCTGGTGAGCGTCTCCGACATTCACGGCGCCACGGCCGAGAAGGTGCTCACGATCGCGGTCACGCCGACCCCGCAGCTCACGGCCCTACCGTTCGCACTGCTCGCCTCGGTGAACGAACGCCTCACGGTCAGCCCGGCCGACTACGTCTCCGGCGCAGCCGGCCTGTACCGCATCAATTCGGCGACCACCCCGACCAGCTCCGAGGGATCCACGGTCGGCGTCACCGCTAACGGAACCTCCTTCGACTTCGTCGCCACCATGCCAGGCAACTACACGGTCAGCCTCACCATCGCCGACGACGCCAGCGAAGTCGTCTCTTTCGTGCGCATTTCGGTGGTGTCAGCGGATGCGCAGGCACTCACCACCTCCCCGGTGACCGTTTTCGTGCGGCCAAAGGCCGACACGAGCGTCGACGTCTTCACCGCCGTCTCCAACCCGGCCGGGCGGGTGCTGCTGCTCGGCGAAGCCATCCCCGACACCGTGTTCGGCGCGTCGCTCAGCGTCGACGTGGTCGGCCAGAACGTGTTGCGCGTGCGCGGCTCGACCGCCGACGAACGGCCGGGCAAGCTCGGCACCGTGCGCTACACCGTCTCTGACGGCACCGAAAATCCGCTGTACACCGTGCGCGGCGAGGCCACCGTCTACCTGCTTCCGGCGTCAGTGCCGCAGGCACCGATCGCCAGGAACGACAGTGTCTCGGTGCGGGTCGGCGCGCAGATTGACATTCCCGTGCTCGCCAACGACGTCGCGCCCGACGGCAATATCGTGATGCTCAACGCCGAATCGGTGCAGAACAGAAGCGATCGGGGTCTCGCCTTCGCGGCCGGCGCCGAGCTGCGCTACCTCGCGCCGGACCAGCCGGGCAGCTATGAACTCGGCTACAGCGTCTATGTCGCCGGCGCCCCTGAATTGATCGACTCGGCCGTCGTCTCGATCGAGGTTCTCGCCGAGGGCGACAACACCGCCCCACAGCCGCACACCCTCTACGGCCGCGTGCTGTCGGGGGAGAGCATCGAGATTCCGTTCGACAGCTTCGGCCTCGACCCGGACGGCGACACCGTCGTGCTCGACCGGGTGCTCACCCAACCGGCGCGCGGAACCGCCGGGGTCAACGCCACCGGCGACGCCATTGTCTATTCGAGCCCTCTCGACTACCACGGCGCCATCGAATTCCAATACCGGGTGCGCGATGCCAGCGGCGCCACCGGCATCGCCCTGGTGCGCATCGGTGTGCTCGACCAGCGCTCCAACCCGAGCCCGATCACGTTCAGTGACTACGTCGAGGTGCAGGTCGGTGCCGACAACCTGGTGATCGTGCGCCCGGCCGCCAACGACGTGGAACCCGGAGGCGGACGCCTGACCCTGACCGGCGTCACGCCCGACGCCACGGCCGGCTCGCTCGAATACGATGCCCTGCAGCAGCGCATCGAGCAGGTCACCGACAGCCAGGTGGTCTTCACCGCCGGCGACGACCCCGGACTGCTCACCTTCGTCTACTCCGTCGCCAACGAGAACGAAGACGTCGGCCAGGGCCTCATCGTTGTGAAGGTGGTGCGCGCCTCCGTTCCTGACTTTCCCATCGTCATCGACACGACCGTCGCTCTCGACGACCGCGACTCGTTCCCGACAGGCATCGACGTCGTGACCGGCAAAGTCTCCTGGAACTCCGGCGACGTCGGGGGCCTGACCCTCGCACTGTGGGGCGACCACCCCGGCCTCACGGTCTCCGGCTGGAAGATCAGCGGCGAGGTTCCCGACGAGGGACTCCTCGCCCCGTTCTCGCTGACCGGCCTCAATTTTCAGGGTGTCGAAGTCACCACCTACGGGTTCCTGCGCATTCCTTCAGCGGATGCCATCATCCTCGCGCTCAAAAAGGGCAACGTGGAGCAGAACGTTCGGGAAGACGCCTCCGTCAGCTTCGACCTGGCCAGCCTGGTGTCGATTCCGGCCGGGACCGAGCTGCAACTGGAGCGGTCGGGCATCCGTTCATCGGGCGAACGCGTGAACGCGAGCTGCACTTTCGAAGGCGGAACGAGCGTCACCTACACGGCCGGATCCGATGCCCCCTGGAGCGACTCGTGCACCGTGCCGGTGCGCATCGACGGCCAGGATGATTACACCCAGTTGGTCGTGCCGATCGTCGTTGAACCGCTTGATCCGCAGCCGACCCTGCGCCCGGCGGCACTGACCCAAAGCCCGGGCGCCGACGACATTCGTTACGACCTCAGCCACATGGTCGACTGGCAGGGTAAGGGAGCGGTACCGGCGCTGACCTTCGCGACCGAGATCGTCTCCGACCAGTTCACCGTGACGCAGGACGGTGCCATTCTCACGATCTCCGTCGCGGACAACGCCGTGGCCGGCCGTGAGGCGGCCGTGACGGTGAGCCTCGCCAGCCACCGCGACGCCGAGCCGGCCCTGCTCGCGCTCAAAGTCGGCCCGGCGCCGAGCGAGTTGCCCAAGGGCGGTACGGTGGCACGGACCTGTTCGCAGTCCTCCGGCTCGAGCTGCTCGATCGCCGTCGTCGGCGTGGCCGGCGAGGTCAACCTGTACCGCAGCACGCCGCTCGTACTGGTGTCGGTCGCGGCGCCGAGCACCTGCGTCGGCGTCTCCTTTGCGGTGGAGAACACCCGCAGCGTGCGGGCCTCCTGGTCTGGTGATACCGCCGGCGGGGTCTGCGAGGCCAGTTTTGTGGTGCGCGACGCGCAGGGCAAGCTCAGCGCCGGCAGCCGCAACGGGTCGATCACGGTCGACCTGCAGGGGTACCCCAAGGCGCCGAACGCGGTCACCCAGATCGCCTACGGCGACGAGTCGATCACCCTGGCGGTCAGCCCCGGCGGCGCGAACTCCACCTACCCGAAGCTCACGGGATTCACCCTGTACCGCAATGGGGCTTCGGTCGGTCGCTGTGATGTTTCGGGCGACTGCGGTGTGATTCGAACGACCGAAAACGGTCTGAAGGACCGCTACGAGGCCAAGGCCGTGAACGCTGTCGGCGAATCTCGCAGTGCGGTCAGCGTTACGGCCTGGTCCTATGACACTCCCGGCATGGGAGCGCTCACGGCTGAGCCGGTCTTCGACGAGGATGTGACCAGCGCCGGCACCGGTGCTGTGACCGTGACCATCGAAAATAATGACCGGTCCACCAATCGGTACAGCGTCAACGGGGTCGAACAACGAGTCGCTTCGCCCGGTCTCGGAACGACCGAGCTCACTCTCGCACTCGAGGTCGGCGACCAGAACATCACCGTGACCCCGCTGAGCCGCCACGAGCAGCCCGCCGGAACCGGCCCGACAGAGGAGACGACGTCGCAGACGGTGCGCGTGGCCGGATCGCCCGCCATCACCAGTGCCGGTGTGCTGAGCTCGCAGAACCGGTCGATCACCGTGGCCCAGGCGCGCTTCGAGAAGAACTTCAGCACCCTGCCGGAAGAATTTCTCTACGTCGCCTCACTCACCGAGGGCGCGACCTGCCGACTCACCGCGACCGGTCTGACCTCGGCCGGCGCCGCGGCCACTTCGAAAGACCGCGAAATCGACGGTCTGACCAAACACACGGAATATTTCGTGACGGTCTGCTACTCCAACGGCTACGGGGTGGCCGCAGCCGCTGCCGATTCGATCACCACCTGGGAGCAGCCGCCCGCCCCGGGCAACGGGGAATACACCTACGGCCTGGCGGCGCCGGTTGACGGCCAGTACCTCATCACCGCTCCCACATCGTCGACGACCGCGCCGAGCGATTTCGTGGTCGACTTCGAAAACTTCGACGTCGTCAGGGGCTCGACGGTGTTCGGCGCCGACCCGCGTATTCGCGTGCGGTACTGCACCGAGGCCGATTCCACCCTGTGCAGCGATTGGTCGACGGTGGAAGCAGCCGACGCCGCGCGCGCCTGGCAGGTCAGGTTCGCGGTGAACGGCCTCGACAACAGTGGCTGCGTCATCGGCGGCACGCTCGCCGTCGCGGTCGACGCAACGGACACCGGCCTCGCCGAGGGCGTGGTCACCGCTGCGCAGTACGACGTCATCAACCCCAACGGTGGCCGAATGTGGGTGGACGGCGACCAGAATGTGCCCCTGGATGCCGCCCAGACCAGAAACGTGAACTGGACCCTGAGCTGGACCGCCCCCGAAACCTCGGGCCTGGAAATCGTCTCAGGTACCACGACGACCACCGCCGTCGCGTGCACCGCGGCGACCACCACAACACCGTGACAGCAATAAACCGTGACACTGAAAGAGCTACCCATGACAATCACCCCGGAGCAGTCCGAATGGTTCGCCGCGACCTTCACGATGATGGTCGACAACGTTGAACGCGTCGTCCTCGGCAAGCGCCACGTGATCGAACTCGCCTTCACCGCGATGGTCAGCGAGGGCCACCTGCTGCTCGAAGACTACCCAGGCACCGGCAAGACCTCGCTGGCCCGCGCCATGTCCCAGACCGTGCAGGGCGTCTCGACCCGAATTCAGTTCACGCCAGACCTGCTGCCCGGCGACGTGACCGGCATCACCGTGTACGACCAGAAGACCGGCGAGTTCGAGTTTCACAGCGGCCCGATCTTCGCCAACGTCGTGCTCGCCGACGAGATCAACCGGGCCAGCCCCAAAACCCAGTCGGCGCTGCTCGAAGCGATGGAGGAGGGCAACGTCACCATCGACGGTGTCACCCGCTCCACCGGTGTGCCGTTTCTCGTCATCGCCACCCAGAACCCGATCGAGCACGCCGGCACCTACCGGCTGCCCGAAGCCCAGCTCGACCGCTTCATGATGAAGGCCTCGCTCGGCTACCCCGACCTCGCCGCGACCATTCGTATTCTCGAGGGCACCGCCGATGTGCGGCACGACCTCGCGCCGGTGATCACCCCGCAGGCGCTCGTGAGCATGAGCGACATCGCCCGCGGCGTCTTCGTGAACCCTCTTATCTACGACTACATCGGTCGCCTGGTCGAGGCGACCCGCAATGCTCGCCAGGTACGTATGGGCGTCAGCGTGCGTGGTGCCCGTGCCCTTACCAAGGCCGCGAAGACCTGGGCCGTCGCGCACGGCCGCAGCTTCGTCACCCCCGACGACGTGAAGGCGCTCGCCGAGCAGGTGCTCGCCCACCGGATGGTGCTCGACCCTGAGGCTGAGTTCGACGGCGTCACCGCGAGCGCCGTTATCGGCCAGATTCTGCTCGACGTGCTGCCGCCCAGTCGGAGCGACCTGGCGTGAGCTTTCACACCGAATCGCGGCGCTCCCAGACATCAAACCTGGCGCGCACCAGCACCCAGACCCGGTCTGCAACGCACACCCGGTATGCCACGACGCGCACGAATAGGTCAACGACGTTGACCCTCGTGGGCGCCGTCGTGCTCTGGATGCGGGCCGCGCGCGCTGTGCGAATCGGTGTGCGGGCATCCGTCGACTGGGTCGGCGAAACGGTCACGCCGGCCGGTTGGGTCGTGGTCACGGCCGCGATCGTGCTGCTGCCGCTCGGCCTGGCGTTCGGCTGGACCGAATTGATCGTGATCGGCTGGGTGGCGGTGGCCCTCATCCTCATTTCACTGCCGTTTCTGGCCGGTGGCCGCGCCTACAGCGTCGACTTCACGCTGCCGGTCGATCGGGTCGTGGCCGGTTCCGAAGTGCTCGGCACCCTCACCGTCACCAATATCTCCAAGCGGCTCGAACTGCCCGGTCGCGTCGACGTTCCGATCGGCCGGGGGCTAGCGGATGTCTACGTGCCGCTGCTGCGCGCCGGTCAGGTGCACGAGGAACACGTTCGCGTGCCCGCGTACCGCCGCGGCATCATCGATGTGGGCCCGGTCACGACCGTGCGCAGCGACCCGCTCGGCGTGCTCGGCCGCGAAGTGGCCTGGGCCGACGTGAATCGCCTGTTCGTGCACCCGGTGACCGTGTCGATTCCGAGCACGAGCGCCGGATTCGTGCGCGACCTCGAGGGCAACCCGACGAGTGACATCGTCGACTCCGATATCTCGTTTCACGCCATTCGGGAGTACGCGCCGGGCGACGGTCAGCGACACATCCACTGGAAGTCAACCGCCAAGACCGGCAAGCTCATGGTGCGCCAGTTCGAGGAGAGCCGGCGTTCGCGCCTAGCTATCGTGCTGAGCCTGAACCAGGCGGAATACGCTTCCGAGGACGAGTTCGAGATGGCGGTCAGCGCCACCGGTTCGCTCGGCGTGCGCGCGATTCGCGACGGTCGGGACCTGGCCGTCGTGGCGAGTACGGAGATTCCCGATATCGTGCGCAGCAGCATCCGTTCGGTGCGGAGTTTGAGCGTCGTATCGACCCGCACCCTGCTCGACGACCTCACCGCGATTGAGACCAGCGCGCAGGCCATGAACGTTGAAGACGTCTGTCTGCTCGCGGCCCAGGTGGTGCCTGATATGTCGATCGCGTTCGTGGTCTGCGGCTCCACCATGACCGCCCGGCGGCTGCAGGCGCTCACCCTCAAATTCGACGGCAACGTTCGGGTCGTTGCCGTTCTGTGCGACCCGAAAGTTCAGCCGAGCTTTCGTGACCTGGCCGGCACGAGCGTGCTGACTATCGGCGTGCTCGACGACTTTCGTTCCCTGCTGAGCCGGCGGGCCGCATGAGTGCGCCCGGTTCCCTGCCCCCGCGTCGGCCGCGCCGCGCACCCAGTCAGCGACGGTCCCTCGTGATCAACGCCCTGTTCGTGGTGCTGATGCTGCTGGTCGCCGTCTGGGCGGCCTGGCCGATCTATCAGGACAATAGCTATCTGGTGATGGCGGCCGGAGCGATCGCGGCGGGCATACTGCTGGCCTGGCTTGCTCGCGCCCGCGGCTGGTCCTGGTTCAGCCTGCTGCTGGCCACCCTCGGCGTCTACCTGCTGCTGGGCGTTCCGCTCGCGGTGCCATCGGCCTTATCGAGCGCGTCGAACGTGCTCGGCGGCCTGCTCGACCTGGTCGCCGCCACGGTGTTCAGCTGGAAGGAACTCGTCACCATTTCACTGCCGGTCGGGTCATACCAGACCCTGCTGGTTCCGGCCTTCGTGCTGTTTCTCGGCGGCACGACAGCGGCGCTGACGCTCGCCTGGCGCGGCGGCCGGCGCTCCGCCCTCGCCGTTCCCCTGATCTTCGCCGTGCAACTATTCGGGCTGGTGTTTGGGTCCGGCGCCGAGAGCGCGCCGCTTTCGGTCGCCGGGTTCACCGTTCCGGCGCCGCGGGAGAGCCTGATCGGCCTGGCCGCACTGCTGCTCGGCTTCGGCTTTCTGGCCTGGCGCACCCACCTGGCCCGCAGCGAAGCCCTCAATTTGGCGGCCCGCACGACCGGGGTGCGCCGCACTCCTGGCGGCCTCGGCGGGCGGGTGCGCCGCGGCGCCCTCGCCTTCGGTGTGCTCGCACTCGCCGTCGCAGTGTCGCTCGGCGGGCTGTCGGCGGTGGCGTCGACTCCGGCCCGCGAGGTGCTGCGCAGCAGTATCGACCCCGCCGTCGAGCTGCGCGAGTACGTCAGCCCGCTCAGCCAGTACCGCAGCTACTTCAGCGCCGAGCGGTATGACGAGGAGCTATTCACAGTGACTTCTGCTGAGGGCGACCCGGCGAGCCGGGTGCGCCTGGCCGTGCTCAGTCACTATGACGGCGAGGTCTTTCGGGTCGTCGACCCTATATCGGGCGTGAGCGACCAGGACACCGCGTTTGCCCGGGTGCCCAACAGCCGCGGCTCGGCCAGCGGCGGCCGGGCGACCGCGTTTGCGATCAGCGGGTATCAGGGCGTGTGGATGCCGGGGACCGACGCGCTGTCGAGCATCCGCTTTGCCGGCGAACGCGCGGCGGAACTGAACGACGGGTTCTTCTACAACGCGGGGACGGCATCCGGTATTCAACTGAATACCCTCGAAAGCGGCGACCGCTACACGATCATTGCCCCGAGCGAAGCGGATGCGACGGATCTGGCCGGTCTCGCCCGCCCGGCGGCTGCGTCCAGACTGATCGATGAGTCGCTGATTCCGGCGAGCCTCGCCGATTGGGTCACCGCGCAGGAGGTCAGCAGTGACGGTGCCGGACTGGCCGAACTCGTCAGCCGGCTGCGGGAGCGCGGCTATCTCAGCCACGCACTGACCACGCCAACGGCACAGTCCTGGACCGCTGACCTCGGTGATTACCAGTTTTCGCCGAGCCTGTCCGGCCACTCGGTCGCGCGCATCGACGCCCTGTTCACCGCCCTGCTGGAGAAGCAGAACAACACCACCTCGACCGAGAACTCCCAGCTGGTCGCCGCCGTCGGCGATGACGAACAGTTCGCCGTGGCGACCGCGCTGCTGGCCCAGCACCTCGGGTTTGAATCCCGTGTGGTGCTGGGATTCAGCCTCGCGGCGGCCGACGCGGTAACTGGCGCACCCGGGGCCTGCGTCGAGGGTGTCTGCTCGGGCCAGAACCTTGCGGCCTGGGTCGAAGTGGCCGGAGTCGACGGCAGTTGGATCACCGTGGACGCGACCCCGCAGTTTCAGAACCCGCTCTCACCAATCGACGATGCCACCCGCGACCCGCAGTACAACACCGAGGTGCTGCCCGAGGGAGCCACCGAACAGCGGGCCCCCGAGGCCAACCCGACCAGCGGCGAAGACCAGCAGGAAGAAGAACCGGTCACCCGCACCGACCTGGCCTGGCTGTTCGCGGCCCTGAAGATCGGCGGCATCAGCCTCGCCGCCCTACTCGTGGTGAGCACACCGTTCCTGGTCATTCTGGGCGCCAAGCTCAAGCGACGCCGGGACCGGGCGCGGGCGCCGGACGTGTCGGCACGGTTCGCCGGCGGCTGGGACGAATACGTTGACGCCGCCGTCGACCGCGGCTTCGCCGACCAGGGCAGCATGACCCGGGTCGAGATCGCCCGGCACTACCAGTCGTCCGGCGGCAAGATGCTCGCGGCGCTGGCCGACCAGGCCGTGTTCGGCGAAGTGCCCCCGGTTGCCAGTGACAGTGACGCTTTCTGGGCGCTCGTCACCGCTGAGCGCGCCGGGCTGGCCGCGAGCGGCACCAGGCGCGACCGCTGGCGTGCCGCCCTCTCGCTGCGCTCCTTCTCTCGACTGGCGGATGCCGGCCGATCGCGCAGTTTTCAACACCACAGATTGCGACACCACAGCCCCGGCACAGTTCGACTAGACGTCACCACAGTGCGCCCTAACCGGCGCTCCAGCAGCAGAATGGGGGAGCGACCGCGCACCAGCGGCCGCAAATCGTAAATGGATGAATCATCTGGAGCGGTCATCGCCGTCGTCGTGGTGCCCGTGCTACTCGGCCTCGGCCTGTATGTGTTTTCGTCGATCGCCCTCGGCAAGGTCTTCGTCAAGCTCGGCGAACAGGCCTGGAAGGCGTGGGTGCCGATCGTCAACATCATCACCCTGTTTGAGCTCGGTCGGTATCCGGCCCTGTGGGTCGTGGGATTGTTCATCCCTGTCGTCGATATCGGTGCCCTGATCGTCTTCATCCTGGCGGTCAACAACGTCAATCGACGGCTTGGCCACGGCGGCGGATTCACCCTGCTCTACCTGGTCGCCTTCCCCATTTGGGCCGGCATGCTCGGATTCGGCAAGTCCGTCAACACCGGCTGGCTGCCGGTACCGGCCGCAACCGGGTACGTTCCGTTCACCCCGGTGCCGCCGCTGACGGGCCCGGCCGCACCGAATGCGATGCCGGTTCCGGCGGTGCCCGTTCCCGCCGCGTCTGCCGCGGCTCCCGCTGCCGCGGTGCCTGCAGTGCTACCCGTGCTGCCGGTGCAACCGGTGCCGCCCGTGACGGCCGCGCCCGCAGCCGCGGACCCGCCGAGCGTGCTGCCTGCTCCGTCGACGACGCCCGCGCCGCCGGTCGTGCGTGGTCTGCCCACGGGCCCGCCACCGTTCTACGTGCGCTCGCCGGTTTCGTCCCCGGTCGAGTCCCCGGTCGAGTCCCGGGTCGAGTCGCCGCTCGAGCCCCCGGTCGCCGCTGCACCCACGGCTTCGCCGGCCCCGGACGTCCAAACGGCCCCGGCGATACCGGTCGTCCCGGCACCAGGAGCTCCGCTGGCCTCAATCCCGGCCTCAATCCCGGCCGCGAGCGCCACTGACCGCACCGAGACCGAGACCGAGACCGAGCTCGCGGAGGACGACGACTTCGACGAGACCATGATCGTCGTGCGCCGCATGAAACCATGGACGCTGGAAACCGAGCACGGCCTGAAAGTCTCGCTCACCAAACCGGTCGTGCTGCTCGGACGCAACCCTGCGCGTGGCAGCGCACATCCGGATGCGCAATTGGTTTTGCTGCAGGACCCCGGCAAGACCGTGTCGAAGACCCACGCCCGCCTCGATTTCGTTGACGGGGCCTGGGGCATTCGCGACCTGCAGTCGACCAACGGTATCGTGCTCATCGATGGCGCCGGCGACGAGAGCGAGCTCGATGCGGGCGCGGGCGCGTCGCTGACCGAGCGGTTTTTGCTGGGGGAGCTCGCGGCCCGCATCTACCTGGAGGACTGAACATGACCCACCTCCAGCCAACCAGCGCCCAGGTCTTATTGCAGTGCGGCTTTCGCTCCGATGTCGGTCGCAAGCGTCAGCAGAACGAAGACTCGCTGCTGGCCGCATCCCCGGTGTTCATCGTCGCCGACGGCATGGGCGGCCTCGAAGCCGGCCATCGGGCCAGTTCCGCCGTCATCGACGAATTCCAGAGCTGCGTCGCGCGCCCCGGGCTGCTGGCCGAGGACGTCGGAGCAGCCGTTGAGCGCGCCCACGCGGCGGTGCGCGCGGTGTCGGACGCGACCGGGCGCGGCGCCGGCAGCACCCTCACCGGCCTCGTCCTGATCGACCACGACGATGCCCCGCAATGGCTCATCGTGAACGTCGGCGACTCCCGGGTCTACCGGTTGTATGGCGGCGAACTCAGCCAGCTCACCGTCGACCATTCCCTCGCGCAGGAACTCATCGACGAGGGGACACTGCTGCAAGCGGATGTCGCCACCTTCGCCCGCAAGAATGTGATCACCCGGGCCATGGGCGCCGACAACAGCCCGACCGACTACTGGCTGCGCCCGGTGGTGACCGGCGAACGGCTGCTGGTCTGCTCCGACGGACTCCACGGCGAGCTCTCCGAGGAGAGCATCAAGGCCGGGCTCACGCTCGGCGGCAGCACCCAGCAGACCGCGGACCTGCTGCTCGACGGCGCTCTCGAGCACGGCGGGCGCGACAACGTCTCGGTGATCGTCATCGACGTCGTCGCCGGCGGGGTCAGCTCCTGGCACGGTGTCGCGATCGAGGAAGACCACGCCGAGACAATCGACACTCAAACCGATGACACCCGCCCGGTTCAACGAGTGGCCCGCAATGCCGCCCGCTGATCCACGCGATGGGGCCGACACCGGTGACGATGACGACGACACGGTAATCGTGCAGCGCACGGACAACCACGACACCGTGATCGTGCAGCGCACGGACAACGACGACACTGTCATCGTGCAGCGAGCCACAGACGAACGCACCCGCATCGTGGCACGCGCCCGGCACGCCCGACCCGAGGCTGTGGACCCAGCTGTCGAGCCAGCCGTCGATCTTGCCGTCGATCCGCTCGTCGACCCCGCCGCCGACCCTGAAGACGACGGCGAAGCAACCGTGCGCTCGCCCCGTGGCAGCGCGGCGAGCGACACTCTCCTGAGCAGTCGACGGGCGACCCCGCCGGCGCGCATCCCGGTCGTCGACGATCTGCAGCGTCGCTACCAGCCTCCGCAGGTGCAGAGCGGCGCGAGCGTGCGCTACCAGGCCCGACCGGTCCCAATCATCGTCGCGCCCGCCCAACCCACACCCGGGTCGCCGCCGATCGCGCCCGATCCGGCCCGGATCGCCCTCGCCGAGGCGGCGGCCGAGATCCGTCAGCGAGCCGCGGCGGGCATCCGTCGTCGACGTCAGATCACTCTGGTCGCGATAATTGCGAGCACCCTGCTCGCTCTGGTCGCGGCCGTCGGGTTCACCGTCTTCGCCCTCGCCACCTGGTGAACTTCAGCTGGCCCCCAGCCCCGCAAGGTGACATTGCAGAAGACCGTTGCCGGTTCGCGTCGTGAGTCCGTTTACTTACGGGTAGCGCATTCTCACTGCAATACTTCGTTCAGAGGCACCGTCGCCTCTTGGGCGAATTGTGGGGAGCGATCATCAAGCCGACGAATAATCTGGTTGCGTCTCGTCTCCGCTCTGGCTGTGATTGTGGGCCACTCGTTCACGTTGACCGGCATCGCTGCAGCACCCCGAGTCCTCGGGATCCCGATTCATAGTCTTGGTCGCTACGCATTTCTGCCATCAGTGGTTACCTCATCGCAACTAGTTGGCACAGAAATCCCGCGCTGGTGCCGTTCCTGACCAATCGATTCCTGCGCATATTTCCCGCGCTGAAAAGGCACGTTGCTGAGCGCACCGTTGACGCTGTATCGGGTGTTGACGCGGTTAGCCCAGTGAGCGCCTGGCGTCTAGGATCTGTCTGATCTGGAGCGGCACCGTGTCATCCTGCAGCGACGTTGTATCGCCCAATTCGCGTCCGTCCATGAGATCGCCGAGCAGGCGACGCATGATCTTGCCCGATCGAGTCTTCGGCAGGTCGGGTACCACCACGATCTCCCTCGGCTTAGCGATCGCTCCGACCTGAACGGTGACCTGGGAGCGGAGCGCCGGCGAGAGTTCCGCTTCGAGGGCACGCCAGGTTCGGGGATCGGCGGCCTCCGCAGCGGAGAGCGACCGAGCGGGGATCACGAAGGCGGTGATGGCCTGCCCGGTGGTCTCGTCATGAACGCCAACAACCCCGGCCTCGCCGACGGCGGGATGCGCGACCAGTGCTGACTCGATCTCGATGGTCGACAACCGGTGTCCGGACACGTTGATGACGTCGTCGATGCGTCCGAGCAGCCACAGGTAGCCGTCGGCGTCGATCTTCGCGCTGTCGCCGGCAAGAAAGTAACCTTGCTCGGCGTACTTCTTCCAATACGCGTCGCGGTACCGTTCGGGGTTGCCCCACACAGTGCGGGCCATAGCCGGCCACGTGCCGTCGACCACGAGGGATCCGCTCGACCCGGGCTCGGTATCCGTGCCCTGATCGTCGACCACGCGCACGGTGAGTCCCGGCAGCGCGTGGGTAGCTGACCCCGGCTTCAGGGCCGTGACCCCGGGTAGCGGGGCCACGATTGCCGCACCGGTCTCGGACTGCCACCAGGTGTCGACGATGGGGGCCGTGCCGGCGCCGATATTCTCTCGAAACCACAGCCAGGCGTGCGGATTTATCGCCTCGCCAACCGAGCCGAGGAGGCGGATGCTGGAGAGGTCAAAGGTGGCGGGCACGCCGTCTGGGAACCAGGTCATGAGGGTGCGCACGAGGGTCGGAGCGGTGTAATAGGTTGTCACGGCGTAGCGTTCGATGATCTCGAAATGGCGCCCAGGGTGCGGAATGTTTGGGGTTCCCTCGTAAATGACGGAGGTCGCGCCGTTGGAGAACGGGCCGTAGAGCACGTAGGTGTGGGCCGTGACCCACGCGAGGTCGGCCGTGCACCAGTACACGTCGGAGTCTTTTGCGTCGAAGATTGCCCAGTGGCTCCACGACGCTTGGGTGAGATAGCCTCCCGACGTATGCACGAGCCCCTTGGGGGTGCCCGTGGTGCCCGAGGTGTAGATAATGAAGAGGGGCGTTTCGGCGTCGAAGAACTCGGCTTCGTGGGTGTTTTCGGCGGTATCGACGACGTCGTGCCACCAGACATCCCGGCCGGCGGTCCAGGGCACGTTGGGGGTCAGGTCTCCGGTACGCCGCACGACGAGCACGTGTTCGACCGCGTCGATGCCCGCAACAGCTACATCCGCCTGCTCTTTCACCGCTACGGCGGCCCCGCGGCGAAACTGGCCGTCGGAGGTGACGAGCAGTTTGGCCCCGGTGTCCTCAAGGCGAAATCGCAGCGCCGCGGCCGAGAAGCCCCCGAACACCAGGGAATGCACCGCGCCGAGCCGGGCAATGGCGAGCGTGATGACAATGGTCTCCGGTATGACCGGGAGGTAGACGACCACGCGGTCGCCCGCCACGATTCCCAAAGCGATGAGGGCGTTCGCGGCCTGCGCAACCCTGCGCTGGAGATCTGCATAGGTGATCACCTCACGGTCGCCGCGCTCTCCCTCGAAGTTGATGGCGACCCGATCGCCGTGCCCGGCATCGACGTGGCGGTCGACGCAATTGACTGCCACGTTCAACCGACCGCCGAGAAACCACTGGGCACGGGGGATCGAAAGCAACGGATGCCCGTCCGATTCGAGCGCGCCGCTGGCGTCGGCGAGGGCCGGCTCCCACGTGTGTGCGGTGTGCCAGCGTTCCGCCCAGTCGAGGCGGTCGGCCTGCCGCTCCCAGAATGCGACGGGGTCAGTCGCGGCGGTGGGCCATGCGCCGGAGCCCACGTTGGCGGAGGCGACGAGGTCAGCAGGCGGATAGTAGAGGCTGTCGTTGGCTGCAGCGGTCTCGAGGGGAAGGGTCATCGCTTTGACGCTACCGCGCCGCGCCGGGGGGCGCACACGAGCCGGTAAGGCGGCGTAATGTAGGCGCTCTTCACGCTCCCGGAACGCTCCGCAGCGCCGAGTGCTCGTCGAGGCTGTGCCACGTGCGGTTGTGGTAGACCAGCGGGTCGGATCCGCCTTGATCGCTGGCGACCGTCGCTTCGAGGGCGTGCACGGCAATGATCGTGGAACTGCCCGCGGCCATCCGGTTGATGATGCGCCCACGAATCCAGGCGTGTGCGCTGGGGAAATACGGTTCACCGGTAGCGAGCCTGGCCCAAATTTCAGTATCGGCGAAACGGTTGACGCCGCTGGTGGCGCAGAGCTTTGCAATGTGCAATTGCTCAGCTCCGAGGAGATGCACGACGACAGTGTCGGCGCGGCGGATGGTCGGAGCGCTGGAGGCGTGATCCGAGAGGGAGAACACCAGCAGCGGTGGCTCGGCACTCACCGAGAACACCGAGGTGGCGGTCAGGCCGACCGGGCCGTCGCCGGCATCGGCGGTGATCACCGCGACGCCGGCGGCGTGATTGCGAAACGCCAGCTTGAACTCGTCCGGATGCAGCCCACCGAGATGTTTCGCACCCTGCTTACCGTCGGTCGGCCACGGCCCGGCGAGTGCGGCCTGTTCTTGAGTTCTCATCGGGTTCCGTTCGCAAAATAATCAAAGACAGAACCAAGGGTCCCCCGTCGGGAGCTTTGAGCGTGAATGTCTGTCGTAGTGTGACGCCATGTTGCGTCATAAGCCGCGGTTCGCGTCTCAACAGTCACGATAGACAGATGCCCAGACAGATTCGATTCAACGCCTTTGACATGAACTGTGTCGCCCACCAGTCCTCTGGAATGTGGCGGCACCCGGATGACCAGTCCTGGCGGTACAAAGACCTGCACTACTGGACCGAGCTCGCAAAACTATTGGAGCGCGGAAAATTCGACGGAATCTTCATCGCTGACGTTCTGGGCACCTACGACGTGTACGGCGGCTCGAATGAGGCCGCGATCCGGCATGGTGCGCAGGTTCCCGTGAATGACCCCGTGCTGCTGATCTCGGCGATGGCACTCGTGACAGATCATCTGGGGTTCGGGGTGACCGCTGGTACGGCGTACGAGCATCCGTATCCGTTTGCACGACGGATGTCCACCCTTGACCACCTGACCAATGGGCGGGTCGGCTGGAACGTGGTCACCGGATACCTGCCATCCGCCGCACGAAACATGGGTCAAGAAGACCAGCTTGAGCACGACGCGCGGTATGACCACGCAGACGAGTACCTCGAGGTGTTGTACAAGTTGTGGGAAGGGTCCTGGGAGGACGACGCCGTCATCCGCGACCGCGAATCCGGGGTGTTCACCGACCCGAGCAAGGTTCACGAGATCGGCCACCACGGCAAGCACTTCACGGTCCCGGGTATCCACCTCTCTGAGCCGTCGCTGCAGCGTACACCGGTGATCTACCAGGCGGGGGCATCCTCCCGCGGCATCGACTTCGCTGCCGGTAATGCAGAGGCGATCTTCGTTGCGTCATCGACCAAGGCTGGGCTGAAGGCCACCGTCACGAAAATTCGGGATGCCCTCGAAAAAGCAGGCCGCAGCCGCTATTCCGCGCGCATCTACACCCTCCTCACGATCATCACCGACGAGACGTCGGAGAAGGCGACGGACAAGTACCAGGACTACCTCTCGTATGCCAGCGAGGAGGGCGCGCTCGTCTTCATGTCCGGCTGGATGGGCATCGACCTCTCGCAGTACGACCTCGACGAGCCCATCGGTAATGTCAAGAGCAACGCGATTCAGTCCGTAGTGGCCAACTATCAGGAGGCGAATGCAGACGGCAGCGAATGGAAGGTACGCGATATAGCCAGACTGGCGGCTATCGGCGGCCTCGGCCCGTTCATCGTTGGTTCAGGCGCGGAGATTGCCGACACCCTGCAGGAGTGGGTGGAGGAGACGGATGTGGACGGTTTTAACCTGGCCTATGCCATCACCCCCGGAACGTTTGAGGATGTCGTCACCTATGTGATCCCCGAGCTGCAGGCTCGTGGTGCCTACCCGAAGGAGTACGTCGAGGGCACGCTGCGCAATAAGTTGCACGGACGGGGCGGCCGTCTTCCTGACGAGCACAAGGGGGCGAACTACCGGGTGCGATCCGCTTAGGTCACGGCCAGTCGGTGAGCGGCTCTCGAGTGATCAGAGAGCCGCTGGGCGGCGTCGCACGGTGAAATTACGAGGACGGTGTCGGCTCTCAGCGGGCCGTCTTTCGTGCCGAGATCACGCCGGTGTTGAAGCCGAGGAGATAGAGGCCGCCGTTGAAACGGGCGTGCTCAATCTTGAGGCAGCGGTCCATGATTACCGTCAGACCCTGGCTCTGCGCGTAGGTCGCCGCATCTTGGTTCCAAATGCCAAGCTGCATCCAGACGGTCGGAGCGCCGATGGCGACGGCATCATCGACAACCGAGGAGATTTCGCTTTCCCGGCGGAACACGTCGACGATGTCGGGCACCTCGGGCAGTGCGGCAAGGGAGGGGTAGGTCTTGTGGCCGAGAATCTCGTCGGCGTTCGGGTTGACGAAATACACCCGGTAGCTGCTGGACTGCAGCAGGTAGGTTCCCACGAAGTAGCTTGCCCGCGCCGCGTTGGGCGATGCGCCCACGATGGCGACCGACGTGGC
This sequence comes from Cryobacterium sp. Hh11, assembly GCF_004404045.1. NCBI lineage: Bacteria > Bacillati > Actinomycetota > Actinomycetes > Micrococcales > Microbacteriaceae > Cryobacterium > Cryobacterium sp. Hh11. The sequence goes on from NZ_SOHF01000034.1 coordinate 21,521, forward strand.
ACTCTGCAGAATCTTGAGGCGTTCCTTGGCGCTGGGACCGATCCAGGTTCGCGGGGACTGCACTCGGTTCGCGCCGGCCACGCTCACCCGCAGTTCGCAGGCGGGGCCGTTGGCCAATGGGGAGGGTACTGCTTCCGTGCTCATCACTTGCCTCCGGTTGCCAGGCTCAGCGCCTGGTCGAGGTCGTAAATAATGTCGTCTGGATCTTCGATCCCCACGCTAATGCGGACAAGGCCCGGCAACACCTTCGCGTCAATAAGCTGCTGCTCGGTGAGCTGTGCGTGAGTGGTGGACGCCGGATGAATAACCAGTGTCTTCGCGTCGCCGACATTGGCGAGGTGGCTGGCCAGGGTCACTGACTCGATGAAAGTGCGCCCGGCATCCCTGCCGCCCCTGACGCCGAAGCTGAAGATCGAGCTCGGTCCCTTCGGCAGGTATTTCTTTGCGCGGTCAAAGTGCGTGTGCGAGGGGAGCCCGGCCCAATTGACGAATTCAATTCGGGGATCGGCTTCGAGCCACTCCGCGACAATCCTGGCATTGGCGACGTGCGCTTCCATCCGAAAGGCCAGGGTTTCGACGCCTTGGGCGAGGAGGAACGCGGAGTGTGGGGCCAGGGCAGGTCCGATATCCCGCAGCTGCTCGGCACGCAGGCGGGTGAGAAAGGCATACTCGCCGAAGTTGCCCGACCAGTTGAGGTCGCCGTACGCCGGCACTGGAATATCGAACAGGGGGAACTTGCCGCTGTTCCAGTCGAACCGACCGGACTCCACCACGACACCACCCAGAGTGGTCCCGTGGCCGCCGAGAAATTTCGTCGCCGAGTGGATGACCACGTCTGCTCCCCATTCCATTGGCCGGTTCAGGTAGGGGGTGGCAAAGGTCGAGTCGATGATGAGCGGAATGCCCGCGGCGTGGGCGACGTCGGCCAGACCCTCGAGGTCGGCGATCTCGCCGGACGGGTTGGAGATGGACTCGGCGAAGATCAGTCTGGTCTTGTCAGTAATCGCTGCGGCATAGTCGGCCGCATCCGTGCCCGGCACAAAAGTGGTCTCAACTCCGAACCGACGCAGCGTGATGTCGAGCTGCGTGAGGGAACCGCCATAGAGGCTCGCAGATGCGACGATGTGGTCGCCGGAACCCACGAGTGAAGCGAAGGTAATGTACTGCGCCGACAGGCCGCTCGAGGTGGCGACAGCGCCCAGCCCACCCTCAAGGCTTGCCACGCGCTCCTCGAATGCGGCGACCGTCGGGTTGGCGAGGCGGGAGTAGATATTGCCGTACTTTTGTAGGGCGAACCGGGCCGCAGCATCAGCGGTGTCATCGAACACGAAGGCCGTGGTCTGGTAGATGGGAATGGCTCGGGCGCCAGTCACCGCATCCGGAACATTTCCTGCGTGGATGGAACGGGTGCGAAAACCCCACTCCCTGTCTGTGCGGTCGTGGTTTGCCATTCCTTCACGCTACCGGAACGTGCTCCCCGGCAACTTTGCGTGGACATGCACGGTAACAATGGGAGCAATCTGCGGTAGCTCCAGTTACCGGCGGATACTGTAAAGGAGGAAGCGTCGCCGACCGCACGCTTCGAAACTACTTGGAGATGATGACCAGTGACTATCAGTGACCTGCGCACGGTGCAAGCTCCTCTGAAGCAGCAGTACCGCGACGACCCCGACGCCGCCCTGGTGACGCTTCGGGCGAACGGTGAATTGGGCGCGGGTATCAGTTGTTCGGTGCAGACCGGGCAGGCCCTGGTGGAGGCTGGTTTGCACCCCGCGACCGGAGGCGACGGTCTCTCCGTGTGCTCAGGCGATATGCTCCTCCAGGCACTCGTTGCCTGCGCGGGTGTGACTCTGGCCGCAGTCGCTTCCTCGCTTGGCATCGACGTCACCGGTGTGGTGCACGCCGAGGGAGACCTCGATTTTCGCGGCACGCTCGCCGTCGACAAGCAGACGGCGGTCGGATTTCAGGACATCAGGATGCGGTTCGAATTAACATCCGAGGCGGATGAGGAGCAGATCGCCACCCTTATCCGTTTGACGGAACGCTATTGCGTCGTCTTCCAGACACTGGCCGTTCCACCAAAATTAGCGGTATCGCACAGCGTCCACTCTTAGCCTCAATCCACCGATCGGTGGATCGAGGCTAAGCAGTACAGCAGCTGTCAAGCGCGAACAAGCACCTGGCCGATGACGTGATTCGTGATCTGACCAAGTTCGTTAATCTGGCGAACCCGAACCCGAACTCAGCAGAGGCAAAGGTCCTCGCCAGAGGTCTTCGGGTCAAGGTTATTCAGAGATTCAAGAACAAGAAGCCCAGGCGGTTTGAAGCGACCTTCGCTCCGGACGGACGAATCGTTGGGGCACAGGACGGCGACTACCTCCGATTCATCAGGAGCTGCTTCCGCACCACCTCACTGACGAGGTCTTCAACTTCGGCGTCCAGCCGCCAAGGGCGCATTAACCGCCGACACCCTGCCGCGGACCGGACCGAAACACCCCCGAATGAGCGCCCCATACAGTGGGGCTGTCCAGCTGATTTGGTCACGGATAACCTGAAAAATCTACCGTTGTGTCGACATCCGTTTTGTGCAAAATGCATGAACCGGGTGATGACATCCAGGTGGTACCCGGGGGAGCGTGTTCGTGACCAGCCTGACCGAAATTCTGATCGTGCACGGCCTGCTTCCGATCGAGGACCTCGACACCGTGCGCCGGAGCGACCGCGCCGATGAGGCCGCCGTGCGCAACATGGTCGACGCGGGCACGATCAGCGAGGTGCAGTTCGCCCAGGCGCGTGCCGAGCAGAAGAATTTGCCCTTCGTCGAGTTGCTGGATTATCCCGTCGACCGGCTCGCCGTGGCCAAGGTGCCGGCCGCAGTCTGCCGCCGCGCCAACGTGCTGCCCATCGCCTTCGAAGACGGCCGTCTCGTGGTGGCCATGGTCAATCCCGGCGACGTGTTCGCCGTCGATGACGTGCGCGAAGCCGCCCGCATGCGGGTCACCCCGGTCGTCGTTGAACCCTCCGACCTGCAGGCGGCCATCGCCCGCTACCACCGCGCCGACAGTGAACTGGTCGACCTCAGCTCCACCCTCACGGCCGAGAGCGACGATGTCGACGAGGCGTCAACTTATACAGAAGCGGATGACGCGGCGCCGATCGTGCGCTTCGTCAACCTGCTGGTCAGCCAGGCGATCCAGGACAAGGCCTCCGATATTCACATCGAACCCGGCGAAGGCGGCCTGCGGGTGCGCTACCGAATCGACGGCGTGCTGCACGATATGCAGAATGCGCCATCGACTATCGCCGGCGGCGTCACTTCGCGCATCAAGATCATGAGCGACCTCGACATCGCCGAGCGGCGCAAACCGCAGGACGGTCGCATGTCGGTGCACCACAACGGCCGCACCGTCGATCTGCGCGTCGCCATTCTGCCCACGGTCTGGGGTGAAAAGGTGGTGCTGCGTATTCTCGACAACGCCACCTCATCGATGAAGATGAGCGGCCTCAATCTGCTCACCGACAACTTCAACGAGTTCGAAATGGCGTATACCAAGCCGTACGGCATGATCCTGGTCACCGGCCCCACCGGGTCGGGCAAGTCGACCACGCTCTACACGACGCTGCACGCCATCTCCCGGCCCGAAATCAACGTCATCACGGTCGAGGACCCGGTGGAATACCGCATGCCCGGGGTGAATCAGGTGCAGGTGAACCGCAAGGCCGGCCTCACCTTCGCCGTCGCCCTGCGTTCAATTCTGCGCTCAGACCCCGACGTGGTGCTGCTCGGTGAGATTCGCGACCAGGAGACCGCGAAAATCGCGATCGAGGCCTCGCTCACCGGTCACCTCGTGCTGTCGACGCTGCACACCAACGATGCGCCAAGTGCCATGACCCGCCTGATCGAAATGGGAGTCGAACCGTTTCTCGTGGGATCGGCCCTGGACTGTGTTGTGGCCCAGCGACTGGCCCGTCGGCTCTGCGACCGCTGCAAGGTGCCAGACCACCGCACCGACCTCGCCTATCTGGGTTTCGTGGTCAACCCCACCGTGGGTTACGTCTCGAACCGCTCAACGATCCGGCCCGAGATCGGTCCGGCCATCGACCCCACCACCACCGGCACCGTGATCTACAAGTCGGCCGGATGCTCAAGCTGCTCGCAGACGGGGTACCGCGGTCGCCTCGGCATTCACGAGGTCATGACGGTGTCCGAGGAGATCGAGCGCCTCACCGTCGCGCACGCTTCGAGCGCCCAGATCGGGGCCGCCGCGCGCAAGCAGGGCATGATCACCATGCGTGAAGACGGCTGGGCCAAGGTCGCCCTCGGCCTGACCTCGGTGGAAGAGGTACTCCGCGTTGTCTCCTAGAGCAGCGGGAGGGCAGTTGTCATGAGCCAACCCGATTACGACCGGATGCCCACCGACGACAGCACCGCAGACACCACCCCAACGGCTCGCATTCTGCACGCGATGCGCGCCCTGTCCAGCGAGCGCGAGCCCGGCGAACCACCGGCAACCGACCTAGTCACAGATGAGCCACCAGCCACTGATATCGACCCCGACCTGCTCGCCGCCCTGCGCCTGGTCGCTCATGCTGGCGGGTCAGACCTGCACGTGGCCGGCGGTGCACCGCCGAGCGTGCGCATTTGCCGCGGGGCCTGGTGCTGGTCACCGGTCCGACCGGTTCGGGCAAGACGACCACGCTCGCGGCCATCGTCGACATTGTCAACAGCACCCGCACCGACCACATCGTCACGGTGGAAGACCCGATCGAGTTCTTGCACGAGTCCAAGAAGTGGGTGATCAGCCAGCGCGAAGTCGGGCAGGACACGCACAGTTTCGCCGCGGCACTCAAACCGGGGGCAGTCCCATATACGCCAACGGCACCGTCGACATTGCCAGTTGGGTGACGTTTGCTTACGACTGGAGTGACTTCGAGAAGGAGGGTTTTGTTCCCTTCTCGACCGACAGCAATGAGCTTGTCGCGCCGGGCAGTAAGAAGTGCCAGCTCGGATCATGGGTGCAGGACAATTCGGGTGATTCGCTCCACCGATTCTATGAGGACCTTCGCAACCTCACGAAGCCGACTATCGTCGATCTTCGCCAGTGTGACACCTTTGACTTTGGCAGCATTGAAATGAATGTGAAATCTGACATTGCTTTTCTTTTCCACGAGGTGGTCGTCAATGATTTCTCAGTGGTCGCGAGTGACGGAAACGACCACAAGATATGGTTCATCGCACCGGGAGTTGAGGCGCTCGGAGCGAACAAATGCAGTTCCAACTTCACCGTCAACGGCTCCGTACAATTCGATACCGAGATTTCGGCGATGCTGTATACGCCATGCGCCGTCGTCTTCAACCGGACCCAGTGGCGGGGACAAATCTATTCCGAAAGTTTTGTGGTGAACAATACCAGCAATGTTGACTTTGTCCCGATGAGCATCCCGGGCACGGACCTCTACGGCGCGATGCCCGCGGGTTCTGACCCAGACGATTCCCGATGGACTCTGCTTTCCAGCCGCGATCGAAAAAACGGCGACAAATGACGGCACTACTAGCGGTGTTCGCCGGCATATTCGGCCTGCTCATTGGGTCCTTCCTTAACGTCGTTATCTATCGGATTCCGGCAGGCAAGTCCATAGTGTCCCCGCCGAGTGCCTGCGGTAATTGCGGCGCGCGCATCCGCTCGTATGACAACATTCCCGTGCTGTCGTGGCTGCTGCTGCGGGGCAAATGCCGGCACTGTGGGGCCGCCTTTTCGGTGCGCTACCCGCTGGTGGAGCTGGGCACCGGCGTGTTCTTCGCGGTCGTCGCACTCTGGGTGTTTTCGAGCGGCGACGGTGGGGCACTGGTCTCGACGGATGCGTTGCTCGCCCAGATCATTGTGCTCGTCGCGTTTCTGTACCTCGCTGCGGTGAGCGTCGCGCTCGCCATGATCGATCTCGATACCCACACCCTGCCCAACAAGATTCTGCTGCCGGTCTATCCGGTGGGCGCAGTGCTGCTCACCGCGGCCGCTCTCGTCGCTGGAGAACCGGGCCGTCTGCTGAGCGCGCTGATCGGTGCGGCCGCCCTGTTCGGCCTCTACCTTGCGCTGGCCCTGATCAGCCCAGGCGGCATGGGCCTCGGCGACGTGAAACTCGCCGGTGTGCTCGGCCTCTACCTCGGCTGGCTCGGCTGGGCACCGCTGATCGTGGGCGCATTTGGGGCATTTCTGCTCGGGGGGCTCTTCGGAATCGGGCTGCTGGTATCCCGCAAGGCCGGGCGGCGCAGCAGCATTCCGTTTGGCCCCTGGATGCTCCTGGCCGCCTGGCTCGGCGCCGTGTTCGGTCAGTTGATAGCGGCCGGCTACCTGACCCTGTTCGGACTCACCTAGACGCTCGCGCCTCACTACCTTCACCTTGCACACTCACATTTCACCGGGGGAACAACAATGACGACACGTGTGGTCGGAATCGATATCGGCACCACCGCCGTGCGCGCCGTCGAGGTGCGCGACGCCGAAACGGAGAATCCCGTGTTGCTGCGGTGCCATGAGCATCCACTGCCGTTCGGCGCGGTCAGCCGCGGCGAGGTACTCGAACCGGCCGTCGTCGGTGCTGCCCTCAAGCGTCTCTGGTCGACCGGCGGGTTCACGAGCAAGGACGTTGTGCTCGGAATGGGCTATCACCGCATGGTGGTGCGAAACCTGACCGTGCCCAAAATGTCGCTGCGACGCATTCGTGAGTCGCTGCCGTTTCAGGTGCAGGACCTGCTGTCGTTCCCCACGGCCGAAGCGCTGCTCGATTTCTACCCCATCAAGGAGGTCGACGGTGAAGGCGAGTCAGAACCGCAAGTTTCCGGACTCTTGATCGCCGCGACGAAGGACGTCGTGCAGGCCCACATCAAGGCCGCAAAACTCGCTGGGCTGCACAGCATCAACGTCGACATTATGGCGTTTGCGCGCAGCCGGGCCATTCACCGCGGGGTCACGGCTCCCGGTGTGATCGCACAGATCGATATTGGTGGTGGCTCATCGAGCGTGCTCATTTCCTCTGGAGGTGTACCGCAGTTTGTGCGGGTTATCCCCTCGGGCGGCAACCAGCTGACCAAGGCATTGCGTGCGCGCCTCGGTATTGACGAGGAGGCAGCAGAAGTGCTCAAAATGAGGCTCGGTCTGACGGACGTGGTGGCACCGCACGACGCGATCGCTGCCACGGTCATCCGCGAGGTCACGGCCGAACTGCTCGAAAGCCTGCGCAATACGGTGCAGTACTTCACCAACAATTGGCCGGAGCTGCCGATCGATCACATCGTGCTCATGGGCGGTGGAGCTCGGCTTGGTGGGTTTCCAACCGCTCTGCGCGACGTCACCGGCTTTCCGGTGCTGACGGCTCAGCCCTTCGGGGGTCTGGAATTGGGGCCCGATGTGGATCGGGCCGTATTGCAAGAATCGGAGTGCACTTTCGTTGCAGCTCTCGGGCTGGCCCTGGGGAGCAAAGCATGAAGCACAGCAGCAACCGGCGGGAGCTGGTTTACGGCGGCAAGCCTCGAGCCAACCTGCTGCCCCTTGAACTTAAGGTCAAACGCAAGGGCAGAATGTTGCGCCGCATCATTCTGGCCGCATCCGCTGGAGTCGTCTTCTTCATGGCGGCATCGATCGGGGCGGTCTCCGTGCAAGCCGGGGTTGCCCAAGCCGATCTCGCGCACGCTGAGGCGCGCACCAACGAGTTGCTTGTGGAATCTGCCAAGTATTCGCAGGTGCGGAGTGTGCAGGCACAGATCGACCTGACGGCGGCCGCACGAACGGTCGGAACCAAAACCGAAATCGACTGGCGAGCCTACCTGGCTGAAGTGCGCGTAATTTTGCCCAGCGTGGTCACCATCGATGCGGTGACGATTGACTCCGGCTCGCCGTGGGAGGACTACGCCCAAAGCACCGTTGCCCTGCACAACCCCCGCGTGGCCACTCTCACCCTCAGCCTGACCAGTCCATCATTGCCGGCCGTGCCGCAATGGCTGACGATTCTGAAGATGCTGCCCGGGTTTGCTGATGCCAGCCCCGGTTCGATCACGCGCTCAGAATTGGGTGCCTACGTCGTGGACATTGAAATCAACATCAATGCGGATGCCCGTGCGAACCGCGTAGGCGGGGGAAACTGATCATGAATCGAAATCGACTATTCGGTGCAGTGATGGCGTCTACCGTGAGCGCCGCCGTAGTTCTTGGCGGGCTCCTGGGGATTGCGCCGAAGCTCGAGGAGGTGCGAGCCGTAACCGCCCACCGCGAGTTCGTGGACGCGCAGAACGCCGAGTATGAGATCGCCCTCGAGAGCTTGCAACGCGACTTTGACGGCATCGCAGAATTCCGCACCTATCTGGGCACGCTGCAGACGGCTGTCCCGCCCGACGCGGCGATTCCGGCGTTCGTCGGGCAGCTCGAAGTTATCGCTCATCAGAACAATGTGACCCTTGAGTCGTTGACCCTCGGCGACGCGGTGGCCTATGAACACGTGGCGGGGGCTGCGCTGTCGGCTGTCGGCTGGTGCTGGTGCTGGTGCTGGTGCTGGTGCTGGTGCTGGTGCTGGTGATGACGCTGTGCCGCCACCAGGGATGCCAGTGCCGGATGCGGACTCTGCCGACTCTGTCAACGCCGCGGCGAACTCGTTCAGCGACGGCGCCTACCTCGCCCTTCCCATCACTATGTCGGTTCAGGGAGCCCAGAGTAATCTCTTTGACTTCGTTGCTGGTCTGCAGCATGGCGAGCGAACCGTGTTCATTTCCACGTTGGTGACCGAGGCCCCCCAGGGAACAGACACCACGGAGCTGGCTATCACCGGGATGATCTCCGTGCTTCTGGATCCCAGCGCCCTGGCCCTCGACCAGTAGTACCTGCCCGGCGCTGGTGGACACCGCGACCAGGGCGCCCCACGCATCGCGGTGGCGCTTACTTTTCCCAGTGTGGTTTCTCGGCTGGGGTGGCGGCACGGTTTTGGCCGGCGGGGCGCCAGGTTTGGGTGGGGTCGAAGATGAGGGGGCCGCGCACCCAGGGGCGTCCGTGTCGCATGGCGATGTTCCAGCCGGACGTTTCGATGCTGGCATGCGCGGCGTTACAGATGAGAACGGCGTTGTCGATATTTGTCAGACCGCCCTTACTCCAGGGAATAACGTGGTGAGCCTGCGTCAGGTGCGGTGGAACGGTGCAGCCGGGGATGACACAGCCACCATCACGGGCTGCTAATGCTCGGCGTTGGCTGTTGGTGAAGAATCGGTTGGTGGTGCCGAGGTGCACAACCTGACCCTGGTGGCCGAACAACACGGGCTGATAGCCGCCGGCGCAGACGAGTTCGTCGACTTGTTTGACACTGAGGGGGCCGTCGATCCAGCCAGCGCCGCGCCCGGCGAGAAGGTCGTCGACGTGGATGTGCACCAGCACCGTTGGTGCCGCGCCGCCCATCGTCGGGGTTCCCGGCTGTCGAGCGGCCGCTTCGAACACCGCGCGGAGGATCCCGGCCCGCTTCTCACCAATGGAGCGGATGTCGCCCGGTTCCTGCGGGCACGGACTGAACACCTGGCCGTCGCTTGCTCCAGTCCGCTCGTGGAGGCCTGCGTGCCGGCCGTGCTGGCCGTGCTGGCCGTCGGTCTGATCGGCGGTCATCGCCGCAGCCGTCGTGGCCACGGACGCATCAAAGTACTCGGAACGACGCAGCACATCCGTCGTCGACAGCACCCGGGCCCCATCAACAACCCGGCCCACACTCTCCAGCACGAGCAGCATGTTCAAGGATTCTTCATCACTGAGCAGCCCGAAGGACAGCCCACCCAGCGCCGCCAACAACGCCTCCCGCGCCTGCTCCACCGCCACAATAGTGGGGTTCGAACTGGACTCGCTCGGGTTTTCCATGAACATGGGCGCCATTGCCTCCTTCCCATGATTCTACCCCAAATCGAACACACAAGCGAGAGAAACTCAGGTAGATTTCTACACGGATTTCGGTGCCACAGCGAGTTGGCGGAGCCTCCCGCGCGCTGGAAAACCCTGACTCACTTTCGATTGAAAGGTTCGTGCCATCGGAGGCGTTGCGTTAACGCGAGCGACAAATAAAAATAACTATCGAAACTCTGTCACTATTTTATGAAGATCAGGCTAGAGCGATTGATGCGTCGATCCACAAACAGCGTGCGCGCGCATGCCGGGCCCATATTGCGAAAGCGGGCCCATGATCTATCGTGGGCCCGCTGTTCGGGCCCGGGCCCGGAACAACGTGCAGGGTGTGAAACGCGGCGAGGGGGCGTGGAGCAGGACGAGGGCCCCACGGACACTGCGGGGCGGCAGGGCGAGAGTCTCGGCGCACAGCGAGAGTCCACTGAACGCTGCGGCGCTCAGCGAGAGATCGGGAAAACAGTGACATACCGGTGCAGACCCCCAGATCGCGGGACTACCGAGCCGGCAGTCCCGTCGTTAGCGTTACGGCTTACGTAGACCTCGGCGAACACGACTTACCCTCGCGGCGCCAGGCCTGCCAACGTCGGTCACCGCACCCTCGATGACCGGTCGTCTTGCCCCGAACAACCAGCGCGGCCGTGTCTTTCGCGGCAATCAGTACCCGACGCCATTGCTTTGCGAGAAGGATCCCATGGACGACCCGATAATGCCCCCGTCGCCGACCGACAATGCGGGCAGGCACGAGACCCCCGCGGCGAGCGACGCCATCGACTGGCACCCCGTTTCGGCCCGCGATGCGCGGGACGAGAGCCGCCCCGGTGAGGTGCAGGTGCTGCCCCAGCTCCGTGCCCGCACCCGGTCACTCGCCGACGCCACGCCCGGCTCCGCGCCAGAGCCGCGCCCAGTCCATAGTGTTGCCACGCCGTTCGACGGGGAGCCACCGTTGCCATCCGCCGACCAGCCTCAGCCGGTGCACCCGCTCGAGCCGGCCGATAAAGCGCTCGGTCCGATCGACGCCGACCTGCTCGCGGCTCTCGAGTGTGTCGTCGCGCAGCACGGTTCCGACCTGCACGTCACCGTGGGGTCCCCGCCGATGATCCGCCGGGACGGGGGACTGGGCTCGATCGACAATGCGCCGATCTGGTCGGCGGAGAAGGCGAGCCGGGCGATCCGCAGCATCCTCTCTGCCCCGCAGCAGAACATCTTCGACCGCGATCACGAGCTGGACTTCGCCTACACGCTGCACGGCGCAGGCCGGAAAGCCAGCCGGTTTCGGGTCAATGTGCACCAGCAGCGGGGAACGCCCGGGGCTGCCTTTCGACTGATTCCGAGCGAGATTCAAGACCTCAAGTCGCTCGGTATGCCCGAGTCCGTGGCCGAGTTCGCGCAGCTTCCCCGCGGGCTCGTGCTCGTGGCGGGGCCGACCGGCTCGGGAAAGTCGACCACCCTCGCCGCGCTCGTCGACCTCGTCAACAGCACGCGGGCCGACCATATCGTGACCGTGGAGGATCCAATTGAGTTTCTGCACGCGCACAAGAAGTCAGTGGTGACCCAGCGCGAGGTGGGAGCGGATACGGCCAGTTTCGCATCCGCTTTGAAGCACGTGTTGCGGCAGGATCCCGACGTGATTCTGATCGGCGAGCTGCGGGATCTCGAGACCATTCAGGTGGCGCTGACCGCCGCCGAGACCGGGCATCTCGTCTTCGCGACCCTGCACACGCAGAGCGCGGCCCAGACCGTCGACCGCATCGTGGATGTTTTTCCGCCGCACCAGCAAAACCAGGTGCGCGCGCAACTGGCCCAGACGCTGCAGGGCGTGATCTGCCAGGCCCTGGTCAAGTCGGCGACCGGCATCGGGCGTGTGGCGGCCACCGAGATTCTCGTGACGACTCCGGCGATCGCCAACCTCATTCGCGAGGGCAAGACCCACCAGATCGAATCGATGATGCAAACCGGGCGCGAGCGTGGCATGCACACCCTGGATCAGCACCTCGCCGAACTCGTGAACAGCGGCCAGGTGACGCGCCAGGCCGCGCTGGAGAAGGCCCAAAACGCCGTGGGACTCGACAAACTCATTCGTCGCAGCGACACGCCAGGACAGACCGGCGGCTTCTCGTTCGCCGCCGATCCGGGCTTCGTGGAGGCCGGTTTCGCTGCGGCTGGACTTGCGCCGGCGGGATTCGTTCCGGTTGGATTTGCGCCGTCTGGATTTGCGGAGAAGCCGTTTGTCGAGCCCAGCTTCAGGCAGACCAGCTTTCGTGAGGTGGCGGCCGGCCTGCCCGGCGCGAACGGCGTGGCGCCGGCGGACGGCCCGACCGCTGACCTCGCCCGGTCGGCGAGCTGATGTCGACCGCCCTCGCTTTTTCTTACACCGGGCGGGACACCGCCGGCAAGAACGTGAAGGGGCAACTGGATGCCCTGAGTGAGTCCCAGGTGGCGTCCCGGCTGAACGCCCTGGGTATCGCCCCCATCTCGATCGCCCCGGTCGTGCCGGGAACCGGGCTCGGGCGGTCACTGACTCTGTCGGTATTCTCGCGCGGAGTGCGCCTGAAGGACCTCGCCATCATGAGCCGGCAGTTCGCGACCATGATCGGGGCCGGGCTGTCGCTGCTGCGCGCCCTGAGCATCCTCACCGAGCAGACCGAGAGCAAACCCCTCGCCGCTGTGCTCGCCCTGGTCCGCGACGACGTCGAAGCCGGGCAGTCGATCTCGGAGTCGCTCGCGAAGCATCCGCTGACCTTTCCGCCGATCATGGTGAATATGGTTCGCGCCGGTGAGACCGGCGGCTTTCTCGACGGCGCGCTGAACTCGATCGCCGAGAACTTCGAGAAGGAGGTCAAGCTGCGCGGCACCATTAAGTCGGCGATGACCTACCCGGTGATCGTGCTGGCGATGTCGTTCGCCGCCGTTTTGATCATGCTGATCTTTATCGTGCCGATCTTTCAAGACATGTTCACCGGCCTGGGCGGCGCCCTGCCGCTGCCCACCCAGCTACTCGTCACCCTCTCGGAATCGATGATCTACGTTGTACCGATCGGCGCGGTGCTCGGCGTCGCCTTCGCCCTCTGGTGGCGACGCAACAAACACACCGAGGCCGTGCGCCGCCGACTCGACCCGTTGCGGTTGAAACTGCCGGTGTTCGGGTTGCTGCAGAAGAAGATCGCCGTGGCACGGTTCAGCCGCAACTTCGCCAATATGCTCGGCGCCGGCGTCCCCATTCTGCAGGCGCTGAAGATCGTGGGGGAGACCAGCGGCAACTGGGCCATCGAAAATGCGCTGACCAAGGTCGGAGAGGCAGTGCGGCGCGGAAAATCCGTCTCGGAGCCGCTGCTCGAACACCCGGTCTTTCCGGCCATGGTCGTGCAGATGATCGCCGTAGGAGAGGATGCCGGAACGCTCGAGTTGATGCTCGACAAGATCGCCGACTTCTACGACCAGGAGGTGCAATCTGCCACCGAGCAGCTCACCGCCATGATCGAACCGCTGCTGATCGCCTTTCTCGGCGTCGTCATCGGCGGCATGGTGATCGCCCTCTACCTGCCCATCTTCAGCATCGCCAGCATGATCAAGTAAGCCAGCACTGCCCTCGACCCCGCCTCGCGGGTCGAGACGTCGGCGTAAAGCGTGCCGGCTTCTCGACCCGCGGTGTGGGGCGTTTGGTGTGACCGCGGAGCGCGAACGATCCCGTTGTGGGGGTGGGTAATACCCAAAATCACCCTCACTTGTGGGTCGTGCGGAAGAAAAATGGCCCCCTAATCTGAAGCTCCGATCGCACCCTTGGTCGCCAAGAAACACAGCACGTAAGAAACACGGAACCACCAGCCCTTACCCGGCTCGCTTTGTACGGCCCACTTCCAACCCGAATGGACACACCATGATTATTCGCCTGCTCGCTTCACTGAACCAGCGCCGCGCACGCTTCACCGAGAACCAGAAAGGGTTCACGTTGATCGAGCTGCTCGTCGTCGTAATCATCATCGGCATCCTCGCCGCCATCGCCATCCCGGTGTACCTCGGCGTGCAGAACAACGCCAAGGACGCCAGCGTCAAGAGCGACCTCGCCAACGCCAAGACCGCGATCATCGCGCTGCAGACGGAGTCGGGCGAGATGCCCGCTACCGGTGGGTTCAACGAGACGGATATGCCTGGCGTGACCAGCTATGGCTACACCCAAGGCCCGAACACAACCACGATCAACTACGAGCAGCTCACGCCGACGACCTTCTGCATTGGAGCCGTCAGCACAACAAATGCAAAATACTTTGTGACTGACTCTCTCGGCATCACCGATGATGCCGACACCGATACCACTTCGTCAACGAACTGCTTCGCCCCCGTCGCAGGCTAGTAGCACCAGCGCATCACCGGCCAAAGCCGGGGCGGGCCTTCGGGCCGCCCTGGCCGCGGTTCTGTTTGACCCTCGACCTGATTCTCGCGAAGGAGGCCCTCGTGCACGCTCCAAAACAGCTCAGCCTGGGCCGCCGCCTTGCCCGAAACGACGAAGGTGTCAGTCTCATCGAAGTCCTCGTGGCCATGCTGATCTTCGCCATCGTCGCCGTCGGTGTCGGCTACGGACTCGTCACGTCCCTCTATCTCGGCAACGACGCACGGTCCCGCGAATCGGCCGTCAACCTGGCCGCGCAAGAGATCGACCTCGCCCGCTCGGCCGGAAACGTATTCGCCGTGCTCGAAAGCACCAGCACGGTCGTACAAAACGGCACGACCTTCACCCTGCGCCGCTCCACCGACTGGGAAACCACCACCGGTGCCGACGGCAACTGCGGTTCCGGCGGTGGCCAGCTGCGTTACCGCCGCGTCAACGTCACCGTCACCTGGGACAGCATGCGCGCCACGACTCCGGTCGTGCGCGCCGACAGTGCACTCGCCCCCGGCAGCCGCATCAACGATCCGGCACTCGGCACCATTCTCGTGTCGGTACTGACCGCCTCCGGCAGCGGCGCCGCTGGCGTGGCCATCTCCGCAGCGCCGGGTGTCGTCCCGAACGGCGCTGCGATGCTCAGCGAGGCACCAGCGGCAACGGATGCCGAGGGTTGCAGTTATCTGCTCAAGGTGCAGCCCGGCACCTATGACGTCACCGTCTCCCGCCCCAACTTCGTCGACAAAAATCAGGCGACCAGCGGGGCGCAGACGGTCGGCGTCGCGGCCGGAGGAGCGGCATCCGTCGCCTTCGCCTACGATCTGGCCGGAACCGTCACGGCCCACTACGGCACCAACTATTCGGAGGGCACGACGCTGCTGCCGAACAACCTGAGCACCACCTTTCGCAGCACCTACGAGCCCTACGTGGCCGTCAACCCGAGCAATGCGAACGTGCAGACCTTTCGGCTGCACCCGTTCGGCTATGAGGTCTTCGCCGGCCGTTTCATCGCGGCTACCCCGAGCACCCCCGGCTGCGTATCGGGCGACCCGGCTGCCTGGACCACCGCGGCCGCCGACGGGGCAATCGGCATCGCGGCCGCCTCCATCGGTATGCTTCCCGGCGGCAGTGCCACCGTCGACGTGCCGCTCGGTGTGCTGTCCGTGACCGGCCTGGCCGGGCAATTCCTGCGGGCCGAGACGACGACCGCCCCGACCGGCAGCGGGGATCCGGGCTGCGCAGTCGCCACGACCTACAACTTTGGGCAGCTCCCCGCCGACGCCACGACCCAACTCGGCCTGCCGTTTGGCTCCTGGACCTTCTTCTCCGGTGCCGCCAGCGGCTCCGAGACGACGCCCGTGCCCGCTGCAAACCTCGCCGTACTCACCCGGGGCGTGGCCGCCGGCGGCATCGTCACCCTCGACCCGCGAGCGGTGACGCCATGATGCCGCCCCGGAGAAACGACGCCGGTCTGTCGCTGGTCGAGCTGCTCGTGGCGATGCTGCTGCTCGGCGTGTTCATGACCATGATCTCGAGCCTCTATCTGAGCGCCTCCCGCTCGCTCGGCCAGGCCAAGCTGCTCACCGCGAACACCCGGCAGGTGTCCAACGGCATGAACGAGGTCGCCCGGGTCATCCGCGCGGCCACCGAGAACCCGGTGTCCGGGCATCCGCTGCCCGACCCGGCCCTCGTCGAAGCGACCCCGGAAATGGTGACCCTCTATGCCTACGTCAACCTCGGCATGCCCACCCAGCAGCCGGTGAAGATTCGCCTGTCCCTCGACGCCGACCGGCGACTGGTCGAGACCCGCTGGGCCGCCACCGCCCTCAGCGGCGGGTATTTCGGGTTTTCCGGCGAGCCGGAATCGTCGCGCATCATCGCCGAAACGGTGGCGCCGGGCGACCCCGGCACATTTCTATTCGGCTACCGTGACGCCGCCGGCCTGCCTCTGCTCGGCTCAGGGGGCGACGGCACGCTGCTCACCAGTACCGAGCTGCGCAGCGTCGCATCCGTTTCGGTGAATCTCACGGTGCAGGCCACCGTGACGGATGCCCGCAGCGCGGTCACCCTGCACAATACCGTCGGCATGCCCAACGTTGCCGTCGCGGCGGGGGCGTCATGAGCGCCTACCCGTTCTGGCGCCCCTCCCGGCGCCGAAGCACCTGGACGCCCCGAAAGCGATTCGCGTTGCTGAGCGTCTTTCGTCGCCTCATCCGCCGAGAACCGGACGAACGCGGCGCCGCCCTCGTCATCGTGATCGGCCTCGGCCTGCTGCTGCTCACCCTCGTCGCTACCGCGATGACGTTCTCGGTCAGCGGCAGCCTCAAAGCCTCGAGCGACCAGAACTGGAACGGCGCCATGGCCGCCGCCTATGCCGGTGTGGCCGACTACGAAAGCCGCCTCGCCAACGACAACACCTACTACCGGTTCGGTAACCCGGCGGCACGCTTCAGCGCGGGCAGCACAGTCACTGCGCCCTCGGCGGCCACCGAGAACCCGGCATTCGGCCTCGGCACCGACGGCGCCTGGGGCACCGTCACCGGCAGCGGCGGTACCGCGTCTTTCCGCTACGAGGTCGACAACGCGGCCTATGCGTCGTCGGGGGTGTTGCGCATCCGCTCCACCGGGCGGGTGGGAGCCGTGGCCCGCAGCATCGTCGCCAATATCCGGCAGGACGGCTTCATCGACTACCTCTACTTCACCGTGTATGAGATGCAGGACCCGGCGCAGAGCGGGATCACGACGTCCGGCTGCGCCGACACCTACGCCTGGGCCGGTCGGCCGATGCCCTCCGGAGGCACGAGCGTGTGCGGCGACATCGCCTTCGGCAGCAGCGACGTCGTCAACGGTCCGGCGCACTCCAACGACACCATGCGCATCTGCGGGGCCACGTTCAACGGCACGATCACGACGGGCGATCCGGGAGCGCCCGGAGCGAATTACCTCAAGCAAGCCTCCGACGGCAGCAACTGCTCTGGGCAGGTTTTCAACGGCGGCCAGCCGACGACCAGCCCGGTCATCGCGATGCCGGCTACCAACATGCAGCTCAAGCAGGAAACCCGGACGGACGCCGGTATCGACGCTCCGGGTTGCCTCTACACCGGCCCGACCAGCATCGTACTGAACAGCTCGGGCACCATGACCATCCGTTCGCCCTGGACCAAAAAGACCCGCATCGTCGGGGACCCGGCGACGGCGGGCAGCACGCCGGCGGCCTGCGGCCTACCGGGAACGGCCAATGGCCGGCTCGGATCGACGGCCGGCGCCACCGTCCCGGTGTTGAACGCGAACCTGCTCTTCGTCCAGAGCGTTCCGGGCGTCGTCACTGATCCGAACTATACGAGCAGCACCGTCTGGCCGAGCGGCCAAAGCGCGGCCACCTGCTCCGTCGGCAACGGTATCGGCTTTCCCGTGACGCATGAAACCGCGCCAAGCGCCCGGTCCTATGACTGCC
The DNA here is from genome assembly GCF_004404045.1 of Cryobacterium sp. Hh11. Classification (NCBI taxonomy): domain Bacteria; kingdom Bacillati; phylum Actinomycetota; class Actinomycetes; order Micrococcales; family Microbacteriaceae; genus Cryobacterium; species Cryobacterium sp. Hh11. Next base: position 39,276 of record NZ_SOHF01000034.1, read on the forward strand.
GCAAGGGTGATGCCTTCGTCAAGGGAACCCTGGACGGGACGATGACCATCGCCACCGACAACTTTCTCTACGTCACCGGCGACATCATTTATTCGGATGCATCCACCGACGTGCTCGGGCTGGTCGCGCAGAATGCCATCTGGGTTTGGAACCCGTACTGCGACAGTACGCATGGGGAGGTTTGCCCGGGGGTTGGCCGCGGTGAAGGTGGCGCCATCCTGCCTGACAATCGGCGCATCGACGCGGCCATGCTCTCGCTCGACCACACCATTCAGGTTCAGAACTACGACCGCGGCGGCAATCAGGGCGTGCTGACCATCAACGGGTCGCTCGCCCAGAAATATCGCGGCTCCGTGCGAATGACCAACAGCGGCGGCGCCAACGGGTACAGCAAGAACTACACCTACGATCCGCGCTTTCGCTACATTGCGCCGCCCAAATTCCCCTCACCGGTGTCGGCCCGCTACAGCGTGAACCTGCTGGTTGAAGTGAGTTCGGCGTTCACCGCGCGGGGAGCGACGGTTCCGTAATGACCGGCCGCGCCCGGCATCCACTCGTCAGTTCACCCATCCCTATTTATAAGGAGCACTTCTCGTGGCTCAGAGCATCGTCGGAATAGACATCGGCACCGCGCACCTGCGCGCCGTCGAGGTGCGGGGTCCCGGCAAGCCCCGGCCGATGCTGCTGCGCTATCACGAGGTGTCGCTGCCGCCTGGAGCCGTCATCGCCGGCGAGGTGATCGAGCCGAATACGGTGGCCGCCGCGCTCAAAGCGCTGTGGTCTGGCGGTGGGTTCCGTTCCCGCCAGGTAGTGCTCGGCATGGGCAACCAGCGCGTGCTGGCCCGCGACCTGAGCGTGCCCAAAATGTCGCTCGCGCGCATTCGACAGGCGCTCCCGTTCGAGGTGCAGGACCTGCTGCCAGTACCGGTCGCCGACGCACTGCTCGACTTCTATCCCATCTCGGAGTCGACGACCGAGCACGGCCCAACCGTGAACGGGCTGCTCATCGCTGCCGTCAAGGCGGCCGTCGTCGCCAATGTCTCCGCGGTGCGTCTGGCGGGACTCAGAACCATCGACGTCGACCTGATCCCCTTCGCGGTCAGCCGCCTGCTGGTCACCCGCCCCGGCATCGACGGCGTTGTGGCCGTCATCGACCTCGGCGCGACGACCACGAGCATCGTGATCACCCGCAACGGTGTACCCCAGTTCGTGCGCATCATCCCCACCGGAGCCAACGATCTCACCCAGGCTCTCAGCGACGGTTTGCAAACGGATGCCGCCGCCGCCGAGCAGCTGAAACGTCGCGTCGGTCTGCCGGCCGCGACCGAATCGTCCGCCGCCGCAGTGCTGTTCGACGCCGCAGTGCCGGATTCCAGCCCGATCGAAGCGGCAGCCGCCCGCATCATTGCGAACACCATGCACGACCAGCTCGGCAGCATCGTCAACACGCTCAGCTACTTCGCCAACACCCGACCGAGCGATCCAGTGTCGGCCATCGTACTCAGCGGTGGGGGAGCCGAGCTTCCCGGCCTGGCCGAGGCGGTCTCGAAATTGACCCGCCTCGGCGTGACCCGGGGGGATCCGCTCGCAACGGTGGGTCTCGCATCCGTTATCGATGCTCAAGCGCTGCGGCTGAGCGGCTCCGCCTACACCGTGGCCCTCGGCCTCGCGCTCGGGCGTGCAGCATGAGACGCGCTTCGAACGACGATGTGCCCGTCATCGGCGGCGACCAACGGGTCGACCTGCTGCCACCGGAGGTGCGAGCCGAGCGGCGCGGCCAGCGGCAACGGCGCAGCCTCGCCCTCGGCGTCACGGGCATCGCCGTGCTCGTCGCCCTCGCAGTCGGCGCGTCAACGGCGCTCGCGCTGAGCGCCCAAACCAAACTCGCGACCGAGCAGGCCCGCACCGAAACCCTGCTGACCGAACAGGGCAAGTACTTCGCCGTGCGGTCTTTGCAACACCAGATCGCGCTAAGCGAAGCGGCGCAGCAGCTGGGCGCCTCGACTGAAATTGACTGGAAGGGCTACCTCGACGCAGTGCAGGGCACCCTGCCGAGCAGCGTCGCGATCGGCACGGTACAGGTGGATTCGGCGACCCCGTTCGCGGCATACACCCAGGCGACCGCACCGCTGCAGGGACTGCGGGTGGCGACCGTGTCGTTTACCGCGACGAGCGCCGTGCTGCCGGACATTCCAGCCTGGCTGAACGCGCTCAGTACGCTCGACGGCTTTGCCGACGCGCTGCCGGGCTCGGTCTCGCTCGACCAGAACTTGGGCAGCTATACCGTCACCATCACGATGCACGTCAATGACGTGGCGTTCGCGCACCGCTTCGACCCGCCGAAAAAGGACTAGCTATGGACAAGAACAAGCTTTGGCTCATCGGTTCGGTGCTGGTGACGAGCGTCATCGTCGTTCTCGGCGTGCTTCTCGGAGTGCAGCCGCAGCTCGACAGCATGAACGCCGCCGACGCGAGCCGGGCGGCCGTGCAGAGCACGAATGCCGGGCACGTCGCCCTGCTCTCCCGCCTCAAGCACGACTTCGAAGACCTGGACGTGCTGACCGCGACGGCTGAGGCGCTCGACGAATCCGTGCCGAGCGGCTCGGCCATGCCGGCCTTCGTCGACCAGCTCGACGCCCAGGCCCAGGCGGTGGGTCTCACCCTCACCGGAATGACCGTGACCGAGGCGCAGGCCTATGTGCCTGTGCTGCCCGAGGTTCCGGCGGCTGCGACTTCTACTGGGTCGGCTGCGCCGGATTCAGAAGGCGCGTCTGCGGCAGCTTCTTCGGCCGCGGAGGCTGCAACGCCAGCGCCCGTCGCGCTGATCACGGAGAGCAACTTTGCCGCCTTCCCGCTTCAGATCACCGTGACGGGAACCTACGCACAGGTGCTTGAATTCGTCGCCAGTGTGCAATCCGGGAGCCGATTGTTCCTCGTGCACGGGATCGATACGGCGCAGGCCTCCGGCGAAGAGACCTTGGTGGACGCGACCATCTCTGGACTGGTGTATTCGCTGGTAGCGGCGACGACATCCGTTGGATAATGGCGCGGCACGCCGAGTCTCCGTGGCATTTGCCGTGCCCTTGGTACAATAAAAGCCAGTCACGGCGAAGGCCACGAGGAGTTCAACATGAGCGACAACACGCCACTTGACGGCAAGAAGAATTCTGAAACGGATGCAACGGCGTCGCCCGACGAGACCGCTCGCGGGCATGCCGTGCCGGAGCCTGCAGAGGTACCTTCAGCGGAGGCAGCTTCGCCTGAGCCGGTGCAGGAGCCCCTCGTCATCGACTATGACGCCATCAATGCCAACCTGAGCGCGGCCGAACGTGCCGATGCCGCGACCGCTTCGGCGAATTCTCGCAACCTGTCGCCGATGTCGACGGCCGAGCCGGTTGCATCGGCCGACGTTGCCGCCCCGAGCCTCGCCGACGACTACGCCGACTCCTATACTCCGGCGGCCACCGTGCCGGCCCGGAGCACGGCCATCGATTCAGAACCCGTGGTCACCGCGTCGGCTCCCCTCGTTGTCGGAACGCCCGCCGCCGCTTCCACTGTGCCGGTCGATGACGTGCCGGTCGACGCGCCTGCTGCTCCGGCCTACGCCGCGCCCGCAGCCCAGTCGCCGATCTACGTGCAGGCGCCGACCAAGCCGCGCCTGCGCAGCAACCGGGGCGGTGGCATCTTGATCGCCTTGCTCGCCACGGTGGTTTTCGCCCTGCTCTACGCTGCAGCCGCCTTCATCATCATCGGGGTGACCAGCACCAGCGTCGCCGCGACCGTGACCGGGTTCACCACCTTTGCCGCTCTGCCGGTCTTCTACATCCCCATCCTGTTCTTCTTCCTCGCCTATGTCGGACTGATCGCTCTGGTCAACCGGGGCGGCTGGTGGGCGTACGTGCTGTTCGGATTCATCGTCGCCGTCGTCGTCTACTTCTCTTACATCGGCGGGGCCCTGCTCGGCCTCGTCTTCGATGGAACGGCCGACACGGTCGGTGCTGCCGACCTCAGTCGCTTCGTGTCCTCGCTCTGGCTGAACCCGGGCGCGATCGCCGCCGGACTCATCGCCCGCGAGGTTCCGATCTGGGCCGGCGCCTGGATCGCCCGTCGCGGACGCCGCGTCACCGCCCGCAACCTCGAGGCCCGCACCGAGTACGAGCGCCTGCTCGCCGACGGCCCGCACCCCACCCGCCCGTAACGTTCTGTTTTTGGCCCCGGCCGCCCCAGGGGGTGGTCGGGGCTTCGTGCTGTGCAGACAGGACTCCGGTGGACGGGCAAGGCCCGGGCCCCGGCCGTGGGCCCAGTTTATAAACTGGGCCTGGGTTCAGAGGGGCCCGGTCTTCACACCAGCCGCGGCATCCGCTTCGCTGCACCGTGTACGGCGGCTCGCGCTGCGCCCGCGGGCCTACGCTAGAGCCATGCGGGAATACCGAAAGTACGCGATCACCATGGCGGCCTTTTCGGTCGTCCTCTATGTGGCCCTCATCGTGGCGTCATTCGGGGTGCTCAGCCTGCTGCTCAATCGCGACGTCATCAACGAAACGGATGCCGGTGCCCTCCTCGGCCCCCTCATGGTCACGACCGCGGTCCTCGCCCTGGTCTGGGTCATTCTCTCCGCAGTGCTGCGCTCGCCCGAGCGCCTCACCCAGGTGCCGCCGCTGCCGATCTTCCTCGCCGGAATCGCCGCCTACCTGGCCTATTGCGTCTTCGGGGGAGTCTTCTACAGCCTCGGCGCCGGCGAACTCTTTCGCTCGGTAATCTTCATCGGCGGCGAGATGACGAGTCCCTTCGCGATCTCCGTCGCGGTCTGCGGCTGGCTCATCGCGTTTCTCTACTTCGTCGTGCTGCTGGCCAAGCCCGACGGATCCGGCACCCCCGAGTGGCCCTGGCAGAAGGACGACGACAACGAGCCCCGATGATGGGGTCGTTCGTGGCATGTCGCGGGTAACGCCGGTCGAGTACCCTTGTGCAGTATGGAAGGGTCCATCGAATCGCGCGTCAACCATGAGGTTGAGAACTGGCTGCGTTGGATCACCCGGTGGCGGCCCGCAACGCACCGCGGCCGCGCACGGCTCTGCCGTCAGTGCTTCGGCTCGCCGATCATCGCGTCGGCCGGACTCGCCGTCGACGTGCCCCACGTCGTGCAGCACGCCCTCTCCATGCGCATGAAGATCGTCATCGATGCATCGGTGGATGAATACACCGAGCGCAACCTCCCGCTGCTCGCGCACGAACTCAACCTGAGCGAGCGCCGTCAATCCGCGCAGGCGTATCGCCCGGCCGAAGGGCTCGAGCCGGAATTTCGCGGGCTCGACCTTGACCCGCAACCGGCAGTGGATGCCCCCTACCTCTTCACCTTCAGCGAGCTCGCCGGCCTGGAACCCCCCGGTTCACCGCCTGCGGACCCCAAGCCTGCCGCCCCGGGCGGTGACTTCGAGTCCGAACCCGGTCAAGGTCCCGGCCGGAACCCCCAGGTCGACCACGACCCAGACGAAACAGCAAAGGAGCCCCTCCCGCCGCTCACCCCCGAAGAAAAGGCCGCCCTCCGGGTAGAAATCGGCCTCGCCGACGAGTTCGCCACCCAGGTCGGCCGCCGGGTCTGTGCCCAACTCCGGCAACAGCAGCCTCGCCTGCTCGCCGCGATCGCCGAGCACGTCGAGCCCCAGGTGCAGGCCCTGCTCGCCGACCTCGACAGCACCCTCGACTCCCCGCTGTGGCCGCGCAATCCCTAGCCGAGCCCGCGCATCCGCTCTAATACGAGGGGTAAATACCGACCGGGCCCGGGCCCGGAAACCGGGCCCACGATAGATCATGGGCCCAGCGACCGGGCCCAGGCCCGGGAAGTAGAAGTGCAGGAGAAGGGGCGCGCGGCGGCACCTGCGACGCGGGGCACAACCCATTTGACCGTCAAGGCCCCGCCGGGCTAGAATTACCGGGTGTGCGCTTTGTCGTGCGCCTGAATTATGCCCTCCTGAGAGCACAGGTGCGAGATTCCACACATGTAGGGCTGGTCGAAGGCCATGCCCCCACGGCATACCCACCAAAACACGCGCGAGCAATCGTGTGGGTTCAAGCGGGTCCAGATGAACTCGACCTAACTCGCAAGAGCTAAGTCGAATGCTAACCATCACAAAGCTGTCACCGTGCAGCAATATCAAGGAGTAATTAGTGCCCACCATTCAGCAGTTGGTCAGGAAGGGCCGTAGCCCCAAGGTCACCAAGACCAAGGCTCCCGCCCTGAAGTCCAACCCGCAGCAGCGCGGCGTTTGCACCCGCGTCTACACCACCACCCCGAAGAAGCCGAACTCGGCTCTTCGCAAGGTCGCCCGCGTCAAGCTTTCCAACGGCACCGAGGTCACCGCCTACATTCCCGGCGAGGGCCACAACCTGCAGGAGCACTCCATGGTGCTCGTGCGCGGAGGCCGTGTTAAGGACCTCCCCGGTGTGCGTTACAAAATCATTCGCGGCGCACTGGACACCCAGGCCGTCAAGAACCGTAAGCAGGCACGTAGCCGCTACGGCGCAAAGATGGAGAAGAAGTAATGCCCCGTAAAGGACCCGCTCCCAAGCGCCCTGTCATTGCCGACCCGGTTTACGGTGCACCCATCGTCAGCCAGCTCGTCAACAAGATCCTTCTCGATGGCAAAAAGGGCCTCGCCGAGCGCATCGTTTACGATGCCCTCGCCGGAGTGTCCGCCAAGAACGAGCTGGATGCCGTTGTCACGCTGAAGAAGGCACTCGACAACGTCCGTCCGACCCTCGAGGTGCGTTCGCGCCGCGTCGGTGGTTCCACCTACCAGGTGCCCGTCGAAGTCAAGCCGCACCGCGCCAACACGCTGGCCCTGCGCTGGTTGACCAGCTACGCCAAGGCGCGTCGCGAGAAGACCATGACCGAGCGCCTCACCAACGAGATCCTCGACGCGAGCAACGGCCTCGGTGCCGCTGTCAAGCGTCGTGAAGACACTCACAAGATGGCTGAAGCGAACAAGGCCTTCGCTCACTACCGCTGGTAGCTAGCTCCATCGAGCATTCCTGGTCAGCAGGCAGGCGCGTGTAAACGCGCCTGCCTCGCTGAGAAGCGGATGCTTACGGCCCTGTTCCGCATGACCCACCCCTACCCGCTGGAGGACCCCCGTGGCACTTGACGTGCTCACCGACCTGAGTAAGGTCCGCAATATCGGCATCATGGCTCACATTGATGCTGGCAAGACCACCACGACTGAGCGCATCCTGTTCTACACGGGTGTCAACCACAAGATCGGCGAGACCCACGACGGCGCCTCGACGATGGACTGGATGGCGCAGGAGCAGGAACGTGGCATCACGATCACCTCCGCTGCGACGACCTGTTTCTGGGACAACAACCAGATCAACATCATCGACACCCCCGGACACGTCGACTTCACCGTGGAGGTGGAGCGTTCGCTCCGCGTCCTCGACGGTGCTGTTGCCGTGTTCGACGGCAAGGAGGGCGTTGAGCCCCAGTCCGAAACCGTGTGGCGTCAGGCCGACAAGTACGACGTTCCCCGCATTTGCTTCGTCAACAAGATGGACAAGCTCGGCGCTGACTTCTACTTCACGGTCGACACCATCATTAAGCGCCTCGGCGCGAAGCCGCTGGTCATCCAGCTGCCGATCGGTGCAGAGTCTGACTTCGAGGGTGTTGTCGACCTCGTTCAGATGCGTGCACTGACCTGGCGTGGCGACTCCAAGGGTGACGTGGAGATGGGCTCGAAGTACGCCATCGAAGAGATCCCCGCTGACCTCGTCGAGAAGGCTGCCGAGTACCGCAAGCTTCTGCTCGAGACCGTTGCCGAAACCGACGACGACCTCATGGAGCGTTACTTCGCCGGCGAAGAGCTGACGGTTGCCGAGATCAAGGGCGCCATTCGCAAGCTCACCATCAACAGCGACATCTACCCGGTTCTCTGTGGTTCTGCATTCAAGAACCGCGGCGTTCAGCCGATGCTCGACGCTGTCATCGATTACCTCCCGACGCCGCTCGACGTGCCTGCCATTGAGGCACACGACCCGCGCGACGAAGAGAAGGTCATCATGCGTCACCCCGACGCCGAGGAGCCCTTCACGGCTCTCGCGTTCAAGGTTGCGGTGCACCCGTTCTTCGGTCGCCTCACCTACGTTCGCGTGTACTCGGGCCGTCTCGACTCCGGAGCCCAGGTCATCAACTCGACCAAGGGCAAGAAGGAGCGCATCGGTAAGATCTTCCAGATGCACGCCAACAAGGAGAACCCGGTGGCCTTCGTGACCGCCGGTCACATCTACGCGGTCATCGGCCTCAAGGACACCACCACGGGCGACACCCTGTGCGACCCGAACGCCCAGGTCGTACTGGAGTCCATGACGTTCCCTGACCCGGTTATCGAGGTCGCGATCGAGCCGAAGACCAAGCAGGACCAGGAAAAGCTGGGCCTCGCCATTCAGAAGCTCGCCGAAGAAGACCCCACCTTCCGTACCGAACAGAACCAGGAAACTGGCCAGACGGTAATCAAGGGAATGGGTGAACTTCACCTGGACATCCTGGTCGACCGCATGAAGCGTGAATTCAACGTTGAGGCGAACGTCGGCAAGCCCCAGGTCGCGTACCGTGAGACGATCCGCAAGTCCGTTGAGCGTCACGACTACACGCACAAGAAGCAGACCGGTGGATCCGGCCAGTTCGCGAAGATTCAGATCGCGATCGAGCCGATGGAAATCACTGCTGAGAAGTCGTACGAGTTCCTGAACAAGGTCACCGGTGGCCGTATCCCGCGTGAGTACATCCCCTCGGTGGATGCTGGAATCCAGGATGCGCTTCGCGTAGGCGTCCTGGCCGGCTACCCGATGGTGGGCGTTCGCGCCAGCCTGCTTGACGGCGCTGCGCACGACGTTGACTCCTCGGAGATGGCCTTCAAGATTGCCGGATCGATGGGCTTCAAGGAAGCCGTTCGTAAGGCGAACCCCGTTCTGCTCGAGCCGCTGATGGCGGTCGAAGTTCGCACCCCTGAGGAATACATGGGTGACGTAATCGGAGACCTCAACTCGCGTCGTGGGCAGATCCAGACCATGGAGGATGCGCAGGGCGTGAAGGTAATTCGCGCTCACGTTCCACTGTCGGAGATGTTCGGATACATCGGTGACCTGCGGTCGAAGACCTCAGGCCGTGCGGTGTACTCGATGACGTTCGAGAGCTATGCGGAGGTCCCGAAGGCAGTCGCCGACGAGATCATCAACAAGAACAAGGGCGAATAGCCCCTATTCTGGCCTTCGGGCCGAATCGCTTCGGCCACCTGGCCCGAGTACCATAAGTAGACACATCCAGCGCATACCGGCCGTTCATAACGGCGGCCGTGAATTTGCACGCGAGTCCTGAGGAGGACCCACAGTGGCCAAGGCCAAGTTCGAGCGGACAAAGCCGCACGTAAACATCGGAACGATCGGTCACGTTGACCACGGAAAGACCACGCTGACTGCAGCGATCTCCAAGGTTCTTGCCGATAAGTTCCCGTCCAAGATCAACGTTCAGCGCGACTTCGCGTCGATTGACTCGGCTCCGGAAGAACGCCAGCGCGGCATCACGATCAACATTTCGCATGTTGAGTACGAGACTGACAAGCGTCACTATGCGCACGTCGATGCTCCCGGCCACGCTGACTACATCAAGAACATGATCACCGGTGCTGCTCAGATGGACGGCGCAATCCTCGTGGTTGCCGCTACTGACGGCCCGATGGCTCAGACCCGTGAGCACGTTCTTCTCGCCAAGCAGGTCGGCGTGCCGACCCTTATGGTCGCGCTGAACAAGGCCGACATGGTTGACGACGAAGAGATCATGGAGCTCGTTGAGCTCGAAGTTCGTGAACTTCTCTCCAGCCAGGGTTTCGATGGCGACAACGCCCCCGTTATCCAGGTCTCCGCACTCAAGGCGCTTGAGGGCGACGAGAAGTGGACCGCCAACATCCTTGAGCTCATGAAGGCCGTTGACGACTTCATCCCCGACCCGATCCGCGACAAGGACAAGCCGTTCTTGATGCCGATCGAGGACGTCTTCACGATCACCGGCCGTGGCACCGTTGTTACGGGCCGCGCCGAGCGTGGAACCCTCAAGATCAACTCTGAGGTCGAGATCGTCGGCATCCGCCCGACGCAGAAGACCACGGTTACCGGTATTGAGATGTTCCACAAGCAGCTCGACGAGGCGTGGGCCGGCGAGAACTGTGGACTTCTTCTTCGTGGCACCAAGCGCGAAGACGTTGAGCGCGGCCAGGTCGTCGTCAAGCCGGGTTCGGTTACGCCGCACACCGACTTCGAGGGCACCGCGTACATCCTCAGCAAGAACGAGGGTGGGCGTCACAACCCGTTCTACGCGAACTACCGCCCGCAGTTCTACTTCCGCACCACGGACGTCACCGGCGTCATCACGCTGCCCGAGGGCACCGAGATGGTTATGCCTGGCGACACCACCGACCTGACTGTCGCGCTGATTCAGCCGATCGCCATGGAAGAGGGCCTCGGCTTCGCTATCCGTGAAGGTGGCCGCACCGTCGGCGCCGGCACGGTGACCAAGATCATCAAGTAGTCTTTTTCACCTACTGATCTCCTGAAAGGGGTCGGGCCTTCGGGCCCGACCCCTTTTTTGTACCCACGCGGCTGTCGGCACTTTGCAGACGGATACCTCGGCCCCGCTCGTCGCGAGGATGCCAGGGTCTGGGTTCCGGCGGATGGCGTTGCGTTCGGTTCCCTGCAAAATCCTCAGTTTCCGGTTATGGTCTGCCCATGCAGATATCTAAGCTCGAAATGCGCATCCTGATGGCGATCGCGATCCTGGTGGTCGGCATCCTCGCCGTGGTGATCGTGCCGCGACTGGTCGGGTCCGCCCCCGCTGCCCAATCGGCCGCCGGGACGCAAGTGGCTACGCCGACCCCGAGCGCGATCCCGACGCCGTCCCGGTCGGCGACTCCGACGGTTGCCCCCGCTCCCGCGCCGACTGCGAAGACGGAACAGCAGATCCTCGACGACATCGTGGCGAGCACGGTCAGCGTCTACAGCGTGCTGGTCTGCAACAACCTCAAGGAGCAGGCCGACAAGTCGATTCCGCAGATCATCAACAAAGTGCTCGCCGAATACCCCACAACGGGGTTGTCCGAGGCGTCACGCCAGATCATGGCGCAGCGGGTGCTGACCGAATCCGCAGCGAAGAGCTGCGCAGACCAGAGCGAGCGCGTGGCCGTCGGCATCGCCCAGGGCTAGCCCCGCACAGAGCAGCAGAGTGCAGGACCATGGCCGGCCGCGGTCCTCCGTCTGAGAATCGCCCTATAAGAACGAGCTGACGAGACGCGTGCGACACGCCCGGGTTGCATGAAGTGGCAACTGTGTGGCAGACTCTTCTAGTTCAACACTTTCGGTGTGCGCTACGCGTCGCCGGAATCACTGCCAGGCAGTGCATAGTCGCGCCACCCTCTACGAAGAACACTTGTCGCAAGAGCAACGATCGCAGGCTAGGCCGCAGGGAGCAGAGCGCAGCATAAATCAACGATCTGGTCGGCGTGGGTAAAACCGTGTCGTCCCCCAGGTTCTGCTCTGGGAGTCGGCGTTGATGATGAGCGTCGTTTATTCGTACGTGAATCAAATTGACATTTGAACAGTGGTGCTTTCAGCAGCAGTGCTACTACGGCGTCCAATGCAACCTCGGCAAACAGTGCCGTTGTCTGTAAGACGCCTCGACAGAGAGAGAGTTCGACATGGCGGGACAGAAGATCCGCATTCGACTTAAGTCGTATGACCACGAGGTCATCGACATTTCGGCGCGCAAGATCGTCGACACAGTGACCCGTGCGGGCGCTACAGTCGTCGGCCCGGTGCCGCTTCCGACCGAGAAGAACGTGGTGTGTGTCATCCGTTCTCCTCACAAGTACAAGGACAGCCGGGAGCACTTTGAAATGCGCACCCACAAGCGTCTGATCGACATCATCGACCCGACCCCGAAGGCTGTTGACTCGCTCATGCGCCTCGACCTTCCGGCCGACGTCAACATCGAGATCAAGCTCTAGGGCCCGCGATGTCTTACGCAGATACCAAAACCACCAAGGGTCTCCTTGGCAAGAAGCTCGGCATGACCCAGGTGTGGGACGAGAACAATAAGCTTGTTCCCGTTACCGTCATCGAAATCGCGCCGAACGTTGTCACGCAGGTTCGCACCAAGGCCGTCGACGGCTACAACGGCGTTCAGATCGCCGCTGGCCCCATCGACCCGCGCAAGGTCAACAAGCCCCTTGCCGGTCACTTCGACAAGGCCGGCGTCACGCCGCGTCGCCACATCACCGAGCTCCGCACCGCGGATGCCGCTGACTACAACCTCGGCCAGGAGCTCACCGTTGACGGTGTTTTCGCTGCCGGCACCAAGGTTGACGTCATGGGCACCAGCAAGGGTAAGGGCTTCGCCGGTGTTATGAAGCGTCACAACTTCAAGGGTGTTTCCTCCTCACACGGTTCGCACCGTAACCACCGCAAGCCCGGTTCCATCGGTGCTTCTTCGACCCCGAGCCGTGTCTTCAAGGGCATGCGCATGGCTGGTCGTATGGGTGGCGAGCGCGTAACCGTGCTGAACCTCAAGGTGCACGCTATTGACGCCGATAAGGGCCTCATGCTCGTCAAGGGTGCCGTTCCCGGCGCTCGTGGCCGCCTCGTATTCGTTCGCAACGCAGTGAAGGGAGCGTAGTCCTTATGGCTACAGCACTCGACATCATTGACGCCAAGGGCAAGAAGGCAGGCTCTGCCGAGCTTCCCGACGAGCTCTTCGACGTTCCCGCCAACATTCCTCTCATTCACCAGGTCGTTGTTGCGCAGCTTGCTGCCGCACGCCAGGGAACGAGCAAGGTCAAGCGCCGTGGAGAAGTTTCCGGTGCCGGCCGCAAGCCGTTCAAGCAGAAAGGAACCGGTCGCGCTCGTCAGGGCTCGATCCGCGCTCCTCAGATGACCGGTGGTGGAATCGTCCACGGACCGACCCCGCGCAGCTACGACCAGCGCACCCCGAAAAAGATGATTGCCGCAGCCCTCAAGGGTGCACTGAGCGACCGCGCCCGCGGTGGCCGCCTGCACATCGTCGAGGCACTGTTCACGGCTGAGACCCCCAACACGAAGATTGCCCTGGAGCTGCTCTCGCAGATCGCCACGAGCAAGCACGTGCTGGTTGTTCTTGAGCGTACCGACGAGATCACGTTGCGCAGCATTCGCAACATCCCGACGGTGCACATCCTCTCGTGGGACCAGCTCAACGCCTACGACGTGCTCGTCAGCGACGACATTGTCTTCACCACCGCCGCGTTCAACGCGTTTGTGGAGAGCAAGACCAAGAAGGAAGAGGTGGCCGCATAATGACTATCGCGACCAACAAGGACCCCCGCGACATCATCATCTCTCCGGTTGTCTCTGAGAAGAGCTACGGCCTGATTGACGAGGGTAAGTACACCTTCATCGTTGACCCCCGCTCGAACAAGACGGAGATCAAGCTCGCGATCGAAAAGATCTTCAAGGTGCAGGTCGCTTCGATCAACACCCTGAACCGCGTGGGCAAGACTCGCCGCACCAAGTTCGGCATGGGCAAGCGCAAGGACACCAAGCGTGCCATTGTCACGCTCAAGTCTGGCTCCATCGACATCTTCACGGCCGTCGGCTAAGCGACAGGCAGAGGGATAACTAATGGCTATTCGTAAGTACAAGCCCACGACCCCGGGTCGACGCGGTTCATCCGTTGCCGACTTCGCGGAAATCACGCGTTCCACCCCGGAGAAGTCGCTTCTGCGTCCCCTCTCCAAGACCGGTGGACGTAACAACCAGGGCCGCATCACGACCCGTCACATCGGTGGTGGCCACAAGCGCCAGTACCGCGTGATCGACTTCAAGCGCAACGACAAGGACGGCGTCAACGCCCGCGTCGCTGAAATTGAGTACGACCCGAACCGCACGGCGCGCATCGCGCTCCTGTACTTCATTGACGGCACGAAGCGTTACATCATCGCGCCGAACAAGCTCAGCCAGGGCGACATCATCGAGTCGGGAGCCGGGGCTGACATCAAGCCCGGCAACAACCTGCCGTTGAAGAACATCCCCACCGGGACCATCATTCACGCGATCGAGCTGCGTCCGGGTGGCGGCGCCAAGATGGCCCGCTCCGCCGGAGCATCCGTTCGTCTGGTCGCGAAGGAGGGCGTCTACGCCCAGCTTCGTCTGCCGTCTGGTGAAATCCGCAACGTGGATGCTCGCTGCCGCGCGACGATCGGCGAGGTCGGTAACGCCGAGCAGTCGAACATCAACTGGGGCAAGGCCGGACGTATGCGCTGGAAAGGCGTTCGCCCGACCGTTCGTGGTGTTGCCATGAACCCGGTCGATCACCCGCACGGTGGTGGTGAGGGTAAGACGTCCGGTGGACGTCACCCCGTCAGCCCCTGGGGCCAGAAGGAAGGGCGCACCCGCCACCCGAATAAGGAAAGCGACAAGCTCATTGTTCGTCGCCGCACCGTCGGCAAGAAGCGTAAGTAGGAGTAGACGATGCCAAGAAGTCTTAAGAAAGGCCCTTTCGTTGACGACCACCTGCTTCGCAAGGTGTTCGCGGCGAACGAAGCCAAGAGCAAGAACGTAATCAAGACCTGGTCGCGCCGCTCGATGATCATCCCCGACATGCTCGGACACACCATCGCAGTGCACGACGGACGCAAGCACATCCCGGTGTTCGTCACCGAGAGCATGGTCGGCCACAAGCTCGGCGAGTTTGCGCCCACCCGCACCTTCCGTGGACACGTGAAGGACGACAAGAAGGGCCGTCGCCGCTAGCGCGGGGACGTGAAGGAGGAGAAGAAATGGTGGAGTCGATCGCACGCGTGCGTCACATCCGCGTTACCCCCCAGAAGGCTCGTCGCGTCGTTGACATGATCCGCGGCAAGCAGGCGCATGAAGCGCTGGGAATTCTGAAGTTTGCGCCCCAGGGCGCATCCGATCCGGTGTACAAGCTGGTGGCCTCGGCCATCGCCAACGCCCGGGTCAAGGCAGATGCAGCCAACACGTATCTGGACGAGCAGGACCTGTTCATCAGCCGGGCATTCGTTGACGAGGGTACGACCCTCAAGCGTTTCCAGGCTCGTGCCCAGGGCCGCGCATTCGAAATCAAGAAGCGCACCAGCCACATCACGGTTGTGCTCACCACTCCTGAGGAGGGTACGAAGTAATGGGTCAGAAAGTAAACCCCTATGGCTTCCGTCTGGGAATCACCACCGATCACGTATCGCGTTGGTTCTCTGACTCGACCAAGCCGGGTCAGCGTTACGCTGACTTTGTCGCAGAAGACGTCAAGATCCGTCGCCTGCTGAGCACCAGCCTTGACCGTGCCGGCGTCAGCCGCATCGAGATCGAGCGCACTCGTGACCGCGTTCGCGTTGACATTCACACCGCCCGTCCGGGCATTGTGATTGGTCGCCGCGGCGCGGAGGCCGAGCGCATCCGCTCTGACCTGGAGAAGCTCACCGCCAAGCAGATTCAGCTGAACATCCTCGAGGTCAAGAACCCCGAGCAGGATGCCCAGCTGGTCGCGCAGGGTATCGCCGAGCAGCTCTCCGCACGTGTGGCTTTCCGCCGCGCGATGCGTAAGGGCCTGCAGGGCGCACAGCGCGCCGGCGCCAAGGGTGTTCGCATCCAGGTGTCCGGTCGTCTGGGTGGCGCCGAGATGAGCCGCAGCGAGTTCTACCGCGAAGGCCGGGTGCCTCTGCACACGCTTCGCGCGAACATCGACTACGGCTTCTACGAAGCCAAGACCACCTTCGGCCGCATCGGCGTGAAGGTCTGGATCTACAAGGGCGACATCACCAACAAGGAACTCGCTCGCGAGCAGGCCAACGCTAAGTCGTCCCGCCCCGAGCGTCGTGACGATCGACCGCGCCGTGCACCTCGTGCAGATGCTCCGGCAGCGGCACCGGTCGCAGCAGGAGTTGAGGCTAAATAATGTTGATTCCACGTAGAGTCAAGCACCGCAAGCAGCACCACCCGGGTCGTACCGGCCACGCTACTGGTGGCACCACGGTCTCCTTCGGTGACTATGGCATCCAGGCGCTGACCCCCGCGTACGTGACCAACCGTCAGATCGAGTCCGCTCGTATCGCTATGACACGTCACATCAAGCGTGGTGGAAAGGTGTGGATCAACATCTACCCCGACCGCCCGCTGACCAAGAAGCCGGCCGAAACCCGCATGGGTTCCGGTAAGGGTTCGGTCGAGTGGTGGGTTGCCAACGTCAAGCCGGGACGCGTTCTCTTCGAACTCAGTGGTGTCACCGACGCCGTTGCGAAAGAGGCACTTACCCGTGCAATTCACAAGCTGCCCCTCAAGGCACGCATCATCAAGCGCGAGGAGGGCGACGCATAATGGCGATCGGAACCAAGGAGCTCGCCCCAGTCGAGCTCGACACTTTTGACAATGAGAAGCTGTTCGAAGAGCTGAAGAAGGCCAAGGAAGAGCTGTTCAACCTGCGCTTCCAGTCGGCCACCGGTCAGCTCGAGAGCCACGGCCGCCTCCGCGCGGTCAAGCGCGATATCGCTCGCATCTACACGGTTCTCCGTGAGCGCGAGCTGGGCATTCGTGCCACCCCGGTTGCGGCCCCGGCTCCGGCCAAGGCTGAGAAGGCCGACAAGAAAACCAAGAAGGCCAAGGCCGCAGACGAGTCCACGGACGACGCTGCAGCCGAGACCGTCGAGACGAAGGAGGCCTAGTCATGGCGAAGACTGACGAAACGGTCGTCGCAGCCGAGGCAGAAGCTCTCGTTCGCGGTTACCGCAAGACGCTGCGTGGTTACGTGACCAGCGACAAGATGAACAAAACCATCATTGTCGTGGTCGAAGACCGCGTGAAGCACCCGTTGTACGGCAAGGTCATCCGCCGTACATCCAAGCTGAAGGCGCACGACGAGGCGAACTCCGCCGGCATCGGCGACCTGGTCCTGATCAGTGAGACCCGTCCGCTTAGCGCCTCCAAGCGCTGGCGCCTGGTCGAGATTCTTGAGAAGGCCAAGTAAGCCTCGCGCTTACTTGACGTAAAGGAGTTATAAAGTGCTTCAGCAAGAATCACGAGTACGGGTTGCCGACAATAGCGGCGCCAAGGAACTCTTGACCATCCGCGTTCTCGGTGGCTCCGGCCGTCGTTACGCCGGCCTGGGCGACGTCATCGTCGCCACGGTCAAGGATGCAATCCCGGGCGGAAACGTCAAGAAGGGTGACATCGTCAAAGCTGTCATCGTTCGCACCAAGAAGGAAACCCGTCGTCCAGACGGCTCCTACATTAAGTTCGATGAGAACGCTGCAGTGATCTTGAAGGCAGACGGTGACCCCCGCGGCACCCGAATCTTCGGACCGGTCGGTCGCGAGCTTCGCGACAAGAAGTTCATGAAGATCATCTCGCTGGCACCGGAGGTTATTTAATCATGGCCAGAATCAAAAAGGGTGACCTCGTACAGGTCATCAGCGGCCGCAGCCAGGCTCGCGGCGGAGACCGTGGCAAGCAGGGCAAGATCATCTCCGTCGACGTCGAGAAGAACCGTGTCCTCGTTGAGGGCATCAACTTCGTGACCAAGCACGTTCGCGTCGGACAGACCCAGCGCGGCACCAAGACGGGTGGCATCGAGACCTTCGAAGCCGCCATCCACGTGTCCAACGTTGCCATCGTCGACCCGGAGACCAAGGAGCCGACCCGCGTCGGCTTCCGCCAGGAAGAGGTAACGAAGGACGGCGTCACCAAGACGGTCCGCATTCGTTACGCCAAGAAGTCAGGGAAGGACCTCTAATGACTGACACCGTTACCGGCACCGCCCCTGAGGGCACCGCGCCCGTCAAGGCCCTGCCGCGTCTGAAGCAGAAGTACCGCGATGAGATCAGTGCCAAGCTCTCCGAGGAACTCGGCTTCACCAACGTGCACCGTATCCCCACCCTGACGAAGATTGTCGTCAACATGGGTGTCGGAGAAGCAGCACGCGACGGCAAGGTGATGGACGGTGCGGTTTCTGACCTCACCAAGATCACCGGCCAGAAGCCGCAGGTCACCAAGGCTCGCAAGTCCATCGCGCAGTTCAAACTGCGTGAGGGACAGCCCATCGGTGCCCACGTCACCCTTCGTGGCGACCGCATGTGGGAGTTCCTGGACCGGCTGCTCAGCCTGGCCCTTCCTCGCATCCGTGACTTCCGCGGCCTGTCCGACAAGCAGTTCGATGGTGCGGGCAACTACACCTTCGGTCTGACCGAGCAGGTTATGTTCCACGAAATCGACCAGGACCGCATTGACCGCGTTCGCGGTATGGACATCACGGTTGTTACGACCGCGAAGTCCAACGATGAGGGTCGCGCGCTGCTCAAGGCGCTCGGCTTCCCGTTCAAGACGGCCGACGCACAGAAGTAGCGTTTTTCAACTAGAGTTGGGAGCTTGCGCTTGCGAGCTCCCAACTCATGGTTGGCCCCGCCCTGCAGAAATGCCAGGCGCACACAGATTTTCACCCCGGAAGCCGTTCAACCGATCGGTTTCCTCACCACCACAGGTCGTCATTCGCGTAACGGATGATGAAACCAGGCGAGAAAGGCACCACAAAATGACAATGACAGATCCGGTCGCAGACATGCTGACCAGACTGCGCAACGCTAACTCGGCGTACCACGACACAGTGTCGATGCCGCATAGCAAATTGAAAGCGCACATCGCTGACATCCTCAAGGCACAGGGTTATATCTCTGCCTGGACCGTCAAGGATGCAACAGTAGGCAAGACCCTCACGCTGGACCTCAAGTTCGGTCCGAACCGTGAGCGTTCCATCGTCGGCATCAAGCGGGTTTCCAAGCCCGGCCTGCGCGTGTACGCAAAGTCGACTGAGATCCCCACGGTTCTCGGCGGCCTCGGCGTTGCCATCCTGTCCACCTCCAGCGGTCTGCTTACCGACCGCCAGGCTGAGAAGAAGGGCGTAGGCGGAGAAGTTCTCGCCTACGTGTGGTAACTGAGAATGTCACGTATTGGAAGACTCCCCATCCCGATCCCTGCCGGGGTCACGGTTGTGGCTGACGGCCAGGCCGTCTCCGTCAAGGGCCCGAAGGGCGAGCTCGCGCTCGTCGTTTCCAACCCCATCACGGTGTCGATCGAGGACGGTCACGTTCTCGTCACCCGTCCGAACGACGAACGCCAGTCGCGTTCGCTGCACGGTCTGACTCGCACCCTGATCAACAATCAGATCATCGGCGTAACCGTTGGTTACACCAAGGGTCTCGAAATCGTCGGTACCGGTTACCGCGCGGCGCAGAAGGGCACCTCTGTTGAGTTCGCCCTCGGCTTCTCGCACCCGGTCGTCGTCGAGCCGCCCGTCGGCATCGTTCTGACCGTGGAGAGCGTCAACAAGCTCACGGTCAGCGGAATCGACAAGCAGGCCGTCGGCGAGGTTGCCGCCAACATCCGTAAGATTCGCAAGCCAGAGCCCTACAAGGGCAAGGGTGTGCGTTACGCCGGCGAGATTGTTCGCCGCAAGGCCGGAAAGAGCGGTAAGTAGCCATGGGACTCGGAACTAGAGGCAAGAGCAAGGCCGCAGCCCGCGGACGTCGACACACCCGTCTTCGCAAGAAGATCGAGGGAACGGCGCTTCGTCCGCGCCTCGTCGTCACGCGCTCGGCTCGCCACGTATTCGTGCAGGTCGTCGACGACAGCAAGGGCTTCACCCTTGCGTCGGCATCCACGCTCGAAACGGACTTGCGCACCTTCGATGGTGACAAGACCGCCAAGGCCCGCAAGGTCGGTGAGCTCGTTGCTGAACGTGCGAAAGCCGCCGGCATCGAAGCCGTTGTATTTGACCGTGGTGGCAGCAAGTACGCAGGACGCGTCGCAGCCATCGCTGAAGGAGCTCGAGAGGGTGGATTGAACCTGTGAGCACTGAAAAGATCGAAACCACAGCACCTGTTGCTGCCGAAGCGGTTGCACCGGTTGAAACCGCTGCTTCCACGACCCCGCCGCAGAACGAGCCCCGCGAGGCTCGTCGTGGTGGCCGTGAGCGCAACCCGAACAAGGACCGCGGAAGCCGCGATGCCGACAAGAGCCAGTTCCTGGAGCGCGTCGTCACCATCAACCGCGTGTCGAAGGTCGTCAAGGGTGGTCGTCGCTTCAGCTTCACCGCTCTCGTCGTTGTCGGCGACGGTAACGGACTGGTCGGCGTTGGATACGGTAAGGCCCGCGAGGTCCCGACCGCTATCTCCAAGGGCGTCGAAGAGGCGAAGAAGAACTTCTTCCGCGTTCCTCGCGTTGGCCTGACCATCCCGCACCCCGTACAGGGTGAGGCCGCAGCCGGCGTCGTTCTGCTTCGTCCGGCAGCAGCAGGTACCGGCGTTATCGCCGGTGGCCCGGTGCGCGCCGTACTCGAATGCGCTGGCATCCACGACGTGCTGAGCAAGTCGCTCGGTTCGTCGAACACCATCAACATCGTGCACGCCACGGTCGAGGCACTGCACCAGCTCGAAGAGCCGCGTGCGGTTGCGGCTCGCCGCGGCTTGGCCTATGAAGACGTGGCTCCGGCCCGTTTCCTGCGTGCCGACGCTGCTGCAGCTGCAGCAGCCGCAACCGCGAAGGCAGGTGCCTGATGGCCCAGCTGAAGATCACACAGATCAAGTCCAAAATTAGTGAGAAGCAGAACCAGCGCGACACTCTTCGCAGCCTGGGTCTGCGACGCATTGGCGCCGTTACGATCCGCGAGGACAACTCGCAGAACCGTGGCTACGTCAACACCGTCGCTCACCTCGTAAAGGTCGAGGAGATTGACTAATGGCTGACGAGAAGGAAGCTACCAAGGTAGCCGACAAGCCCGCCACGAAGAAGGCCGCTGCCCCCAAAAAGGCCGCAGCACCGAAGAAGGCCGCCGTTGCAGCCGAGCCGACTGAGCCCCGCGAGCACGTGCTGAAGGTACACCACCTTCGCCCGGCTCCCGGAGCGAAGAAGGCCCGCATGCGCGTTGGCCGTGGTGAAGGATCCAAGGGTAAAACCGCGGGTCGAGGCACCAAGGGCACGAAAGCGCGTTACAGCGTACGCGTCGGCTTCGAGGGTGGGCAGATGCCTCTGCACATGCGCACCCCGAAACTGCGTGGATTCAAGAACCCGTTCCGCGTCGAGTACCAGGTTGTCAACCTGGAAAAGCTCGAACTGCTCTACCCGAACGGCGGCGATGTCACCATCGCCAGCCTGATCGCCAAGGGTGCGGTTCGTGACAACGAAAAAGTCAAGGTTCTCGGTACCGGTGAGATTACCGTTAAGCTGAACGTGACGGTCGACAAGGTCTCTGCTTCAGCTGAGCAGAAAATTGTTGCCGCGGGCGGATCTGTAAAGTAAACCCGTAGACGCTCCATCGAGCTTGTCGAATCCGTCAATCGAGTTAAATCGTTTGGTGTGATTCGACAAGCTCGATCGTTTTAAGTCGACCCGCGCGGGTCGGTCTGCGTAAATATCTGGAGGCCTTTTTGTTCAGCGCCATTGCGCGGATCTTCCGCACACCCGACCTTCGCAAGAAGATCGGCTTCACCCTGGGCATTATTGCTCTGTTCCGCTTGGGCTCGTTCATCCCGGCCCCGTTCGTGGACTTCGGCAACGTGCAGCTGTGTCTGGCAGCCAACCAGGGATCGAGCGGCCTCTACGAGCTCGTCAACCTGTTCAGCGGCGGCGCCCTGCTCCAGCTCAGCGTGTTCGCCCTCGGAATTATGCCGTACATCACGGCCTCGATCATCGTGCAGCTGCTGCGCGTGGTCATCCCCCACTTCGACACCCTCTATAAGGAGGGTGCCTCCGGTCAGAGCACACTGACCCAGTACACCCGGTACCTCACGATCGCCCTCGGCATTCTGCAGTCGACCACGCTGATCACTGTCGCCCGCAGCGGCGCCCTGTTTGGCACATCCGCCAGCACCGAGTGCACGCAGCTGATCACCAACGACGCCTGGTACGCCATCATGCTCATGGTCATCACGATGACCGCCGGCACCGGCGTCATCATGTGGATGGGTGAGCTCGTCACCGAACGCGGCGTCGGCAATGGCATGTCGCTCATGATCTTCATCTCGATCGCAGCTTTGTTCCCCGGATCGCTCGGCTCCATCGGCCAGCAGCAGGGCCTCGACACCCTCATTATCGTGCTGATCGTTGGAATTCTGGTGGTCGCCGGCGTGGTCTTCGTCGAGCAATCCCAGCGGCGAATACCGGTGCAGTACGCCAAACGTATGGTGGGGCGCCGCACCTACGGCGGCAACAACACCTATATTCCGATCAAGGTCAACATGGCCGGCGTGATCCCCGTGATCTTCGCCTCTTCTTTGCTGTACCTGCCGGCCCTGCTAGCGCAGTTCAACCAGCCGGCCGCCGGCACCGAAGCTCCGGCCTGGGTCGTCTGGATCTCCAACAACCTCACCGGTGGGGACCAGCCGCTGTACATGGCCATGTACTTCTTCCTGATCATCGGCTTCACCTACTTCTACGTGGCGATCACGTTCAACCCCGAAGAAGTCGCCGACAATATGAAGAAGTATGGCGGATTCATTCCCGGCATCCGCGCCGGCCGCCCGACCGCCGAGTACCTCGACTTCGTGCTGACCCGCATCACGCTTCCGGGCTCGCTCTACCTGGGCTTTATCGCGTTGATTCCACTCGTCGCATTCTCGGTTATCGGCGCCGACCAGAACTTTCCGTTCGGCGGCGCGAGCATTCTCATCATCGTCGGCGTGGGGCTCGAGACGGTCAAGCAGATCGACTCGCAACTGCAACAGCGACACTATGAGGGGCTTCTTAAATGACGCGGTTACTACTGATCGGCCCGCCCGGCGCTGGCAAAGGCACCCAGGCGGAGCGCTTGGCGCTCGCCTTCGATATTCCCGCCATCTCCACCGGCGACATCTTTCGCTACAACGTGACCAACAACACCCCGCTGGGGGTCGAGGTCAAGTCGTTCATGGACGCCGGGGCATACGTTCCCGACACCCTCACCAACGCCATTGTCGCTGACCGGCTCAACGAAGCGGATGCTGCCGACGGCTTTCTGCTCGACGGCTACCCGCGCACGACCGACCAGGTCGCTGAGCTCGACCGTCTGCTAAGTGCAGCGGGTACCCAGCTCGACGTCGTCGTTCTCATCACCGCCGACACTGACGAGGTCGTCGCGCGGCTGCTGAGGCGTGCGGCCGAGCAGGGCCGCGCGGACGACACGGCCGACGTCATCCGTCATCGTCTGGACGTCTACGCGGAGCAGACCGCTCCGCTGATCGATGTGTACAGCGCTCGTGGCCTCGTCGTCACGATCGATGGCCTCGGTGCCGTTGAGGCGGTCACCGACCGCATTCTCGCGGCCCTGGCCGAGCGCGGCCTGCGCCCCGACAGCAGCACGCTCTAATACCCGTTTGGGGCCGGGCCTGACTCGGCCCATCATCATCTGCACCACCACGTAAATAAGAAAAGATCGCTCCCTTTCTCGGAGCTAGTTTGTAGGAAATCAGTGAGTTTTGGTCGTTCCATCTACAAGAACCCCGCCCAGCTGCGCCTCATGGTCGCGCCGGGCCTGGCCACCGCGGCATCGCTCGGGGCCGCCCGCGCGGCCATGGTGATCGGGGCCACCACCCTCGAACTCGACGCTGCGGCCGAGGCCGCCATCGTCGCGCTCGGCGGCAAGCCAAACTTCAAGCTCGAAGCCGGATATCACCACACCGTCTGTGCCTCGGTGAACGACGACGTCGTGCACGGCATCCCCTCCGGGCGACGCCTCGCGGCCGGTGACATCGTCTCGATCGACAGCGGCGCCATTATCGAGGGCTGGAACGGCGACGCCGCGTTCAGCTTCGTGCTGCCGGACGCGTCGCGGCCCGAGGTCGTGGCCGAGCGTCAGAAGCTGTCCGATGTCACCGAGCAGTCCCTGTGGCACGGCATCGCTCGGCTGCACACCGCGCGCCACCTGAACGAGGTCGGCGAAGCCATCGAAGATTACGTGGAGTCGCAGGGCAGCTACGGCATCCTGACCGACTATGTCGGCCACGGCATCGGCCGTTCGATGCACGAGGCCCCGCCCGTGTTCAACTACCGCGTGCGGCCCAAGGGTCCGGATGTGAAGCCGGGCCTCGTCGTGGCCATCGAGCCGATGGTCGTGCTCGGATCGATCGATACCTACACCCGGGACGACGACTGGACCGTTGCCACCAGCGACGGCAAGGCCGCAGCGCACTGGGAACACAGCATCGCCGTGCACAAGGACGGCATCTGGGTGCTCACCGCCGAAGACGGCGGCGCAGCCGGCCTCGCCCAGTTCGGAATCACTCCCGTCCCGATCCCGTAGCGCCGCTTCGCGAGACCGCCATCGACCAAAGCGAGCGGGCCCGCGAAACGCGGGTCAGGCGGTCGCGCGGAACGTCTCGATGGCCAGGATGCCCGCGGCCGGGTTCACCGACGACAGGTGCACGATCGAGAACCCGCCGGTGTCGAGGTCTGCGGCGTCGAACAGCGCTGTGGTCGGCTGACTCCCGGTAGCCAGCGCGATTTCCCGCATGATCTCCGGCAGCACCGGCCCGTGGCTGCACAAAACAGCGGTTTTGCGGGAGCGTACGCGCTTGCCGACGATGGAGCGAACATCCGCTTCATCGCTTTCGAGCGCGTCCTGGCTGATCAGATCCGTCTGCTTGATCGGGATGCCCGTGGCGGCGGCGAGCGGAGCCACCGTCGTGACGCACCGCACGGCCGTGCTCGAGATAATGCGCAGCGGGCGCCAGGCCGTGATCGTGGCCACGAGGCCCGTTGCCTGCGTCACCCCACGCGCCGTCAGCGGACGACGCGCATCAGGGCCGGCGCCGGTGCGTGGCGCGGCCTTGCCATGGCGCAGCGCGATCAGCGCGAACGTGCGGGTGACGCCGGAGTCGACGAGGGCGGAGAATGTCTCGAGAATCTCGACATCGGCCGGGTAGCTCAGGTAGCTGCGGGCCTTCTTGATCGTCACCCACTCGATCGCGGCGACTTCATCGTTGGGAACGAAGGTTGAGCGTGCGATCGCGTCCGGCGTGATTTCGGCGGCCCAATAGTGCACGATCTTGGTGCGGCCGTCGGGCATGTCGTAGTGCGACACCCCGAGCGGAACCCCGAGCGCCACGTCCAGCCCGGTCTCTTCGGCGACCTCGCGGACCGCGGTGCGGGGCAGCGACTCGCCCGGATCCACCTTGCCCTTGGGGATGGTGACATCGCCGTGCACGGTGCGGTGAATGAGCAGCACGTGCATGCGGCCGTCGATCAGGCGCCAGCAGACGGCTCCGGCGGCGTACACGTTCGGGTCGGTGGTCTTGACCGCCATCAGCGCCGCGCCGGCGGTCGTTTGCGGGCACTGATCTGCTGCATCAACCGGTTCTGCATGTCGCTGAGGTGCACGCCGTTCTCGTCGACGTCGTGGCGGGTCCAGTGACCGGTGTCATCGAGCCACCAACTGGAGGTTCGATCGTCCATGGCCCGTTCGAACAGCGCCTCGATCTCGAGCAGATGTTCCGGGTCGACCAGTCGCACGAGCGCCTCCACCCGGCGGTCGAGGTTGCGGTGCATCATGTCGGCGCTGCCGATGAACACCTGCGTGTCCCCGAGGTTGTGAAAGGAGAAGATGCGCGAGTGCTCGAGGTACCGGCCGAGAATCGACCGTACCCGAATGTTCTCGCTCATGCCGGGAACGCCCGGCTTGAGGCTGCAAATGCCGCGCACCCAGACGTCGACGTGCACGCCGGCCTGGCTGGCCCGGTACAGCGCGTCGATAATGTCCTCGTCGACCATCGAGTTGACCTTGATGCGGATGCCGCTGGTCGCCCCCGAGAGGGCGTTGTCGGTTTCCGCCTGGATCTGCTTGAGCAGGGCCTTGCGCAAATGCAGGGGAGCCACGAGCAGTCGCTTGAACTTCTTCTCGATGGCGTAACCCGACAGCTCGTTGAACAGGCGGGTGAGGTCCTTGCCGACCTGGGCATCCGCTGTCAGCAAGCCGAGGTCTTCGTAGATGCGGCTGGTCTTCGGGTTGTAGTTTCCCGTGCCGATGTGGCTGTAGTGCCGCAAAACGCCCTTCTCGTAGCGCACCACGAGGGCGAGCTTGCAGTGCGTTTTGAGGCCGACCAGTCCGTAGACGACGTGCACGCCGGCCTTTTCGAGCTTGCGTGCCCAGGTGATGTTGGCCTGCTCGTCGAACCGTGCCTTGATCTCGACCAGGGCGAGCACCTGCTTGCCGCTGTCGGCGGCGGCGATGAGCGCCTCGACGATGGGGCTGTCTCCGGAGGTGCGGTACAGCGTCTGCTTGATGGCGAGCACGTTCGGGTCGGCTGCAGCCTGCTCCAGAAACGCCTGCACGCTCGTCGCGAACGACTCATACGGGTGGTGCAGCAGCACGTCGCGCCGGGCGACCGCCGCGAAGATGTCCTGCTCGGCGTTCGGCTCGCTCGGCAGCAGCTGGGCGGCCGTGGTCGGTACGTGCTTGGCGAAGTGCAGGTCGGGGCGGTCGATGCGCAGGTCGAACAGTCCGCCGAGGTCGAGCGGCGCCGGCAGGTGGTAGACCTCCTGCTCGGTCACGTCGAGTTCGCGCACGAGCAGCCCGAGGGTGACCTCGTCCATGTCCTCGGTGATCTCCAGTCGAATGGGCGGGCCGAACCGGCGACGCAGCAGCTCCTTCTCGAGCGCTTTGATCAGGTTCTCGGTCTCGTCCTCGTCGATTTCGACGTCTTCGTTACGGGTGACCCGAAACACGTGGTGTTCCAGAATCTCCATGCCCGGAAACAGGTCGCCGAGCTGGTTGGCGATGAGATCTTCGAGTGCGATATAGCGGATGCGATCGACCGACTCGGTGCGGTCGACCCGCACGAAACGCGGCAGCATCGGTGGCACCTTGAGCCGGGCGAACTCTTGCTTGCCCGTTTTGGTGTTGCGCACCCGCACGGCCAGGTTGAGGGAGAGGCCGGAGATATAGGGGAACGGATGCGCCGGGTCGACCGCCAGGGGCATCAGTACCGGAAAAATCTGGTTGGAGAAGTAGGTGCGCAGCGAGCGACGGTCGGCGTCGCCGAGGCTCTGCCAGTCGACGACGTCGACGCCGGCCGCGGCGAGGGCCGGACGCACGAGGTTCTGAAAAGCGAGGGCGTGGCGATCCTGCAGGGCATGGGCGGCCGCCGAGATGTCGCTCAGAACGTCCTGCGGGGCACGGCCGACGTTCGTCGGAACGGCCAGGCCGGTCAGGATGCGGCGCTTCAGGCCGGCGACGCGCACCATGAAGAATTCGTCGAGGTTGCTCGCGAAGATGGCGAGAAAGTTGGTGCGTTCCAGCACCGGAAGGGACTCGTCCTCGGCCAGTTCCAGCACGCGCTGGTTGAAGGCGAGCCAGCTCAGCTCCCGGTCGAGGTAGCGGTCGGCGGGCAGCGCCGGGTCGAGTTTTCCGAAAAGTGGGTCAAAGTCGTCATCAAAGTCTGTGAGACCGGAGTCTGCCTGGGTGATTTCGCCGTCCATCTGTCCATCCTGACACCCTTGGTCACGCCACCGCGACGAACCGGGTGAACGTCTGACGAAATATTCTCTGAGCCGTTGACTTTTCGGCGCGTCGCCCGGATTAACTCGCCGGTGTTACCCTGCGAGTCGGCCCCGACCGGGTGAAATGGCCTCAGCCGGCGAGGCGGCGGTACTGCACGTCGACCGTGTGGTCGGTGAAACCGAGCGACCGATACAGGTGCACGGCGCCGGCACTGTCGGCCTCCACGTAGAGGGCGGCTGTACTGCAGCCGGCAGCGTGCAAGCGCTGAAGCCCCGCCTGCATGAGCGCGCGGCCGAAGCCGTGACCGGCGGCATCCGGATGCACCCCGATCACATAGATCTCGCCGATCGCCCCGTCAATCTTCAGCCAGTTGTAGCCGATCATGCGACCGTCAACGTCCCGCAGAATCAGAAAGTCGTCGCTGCTGAACCACGATTCGGCCTGTCGCGCTGCCAGGTCGGCCTCGGTAATAGCGCCCTGTTCCGGGTGCGTCGCAAACACGAGCGCGTTCAGGTCAACCCACTCCGCATCGTCCAGGCCTGGCCGAAACGCCGAAATTCCTGCGCCATCCAGGGAAACGGATGCCGACTCCTCGGTGTCCGGCAATGACTTGCGCAATTCCAAAAGGGTTCGCACCGCGACGAAGTTCAGCTCGACCGCCAAGGCGCGCGCGCCGGCGTGGTCGCCGTGCGACCACGCGGTCATCTCGCCGGGCTCGAGCGCGCCGAGTTCGCCCCAGGCCGCCCGTCCGTACCCGCGTCGGCGACACTCCGGCGTAATAACCAGGTCGATTTCGCCGCGCCCAGCCAGCGCCGCCCCCACCAAGAGGTCATTCGATCGCACCAAATAAGCGGTCCGCAGGCCGCTGTGCAGGTCGAACAGCCCCTGCTCATTGAAGGGCGCGTAGCCGTCGAAGGCGAGCGCCTCCGCGGCGATGCGGTGGAATTCGGTCAGCCCGGCGGCATCCGTTTTACTAAGCGCGGAGAGAATTGGGAACTCGCTCATCGTTTTCCTCGTGCACATTGAACCGGTAGCCGACGTTGCGTACGGTGCCGATGAGCGATTCCTGGTCGCCCAGCTTGGCGCGCAGGCGCCGCACGTGCACGTCGACCGTGCGAGTGCCGCCGAAATAGTCGTAGCCCCAGACCTCGCTCAAGAGCTGTTCACGGGTAAACACCCGTGACGGATGCGCGGCCAGGAACCGCAGCAGTTCGAACTCCTTATAGGTGAGGTCGAGCGGTTTTCCGTGCACCTTGGCCGAGTAGCTCGCCTCGTCGATCACGACTCCGGCCGCGCGGATCGTGTTCGAGGGCACGGTCTGGGCGAGCCGGCCGATGCTCAGGCGGATACGGGCATCCACTTCGGCTGGGCCGGCCGTGTCGAGAATGACATCGTCGACGCCCCAGTCCGGACTGACCGCGGCCAGTCCGCCCTCGGTAATGACGAGAAGCAGGGGAGTAATGGTGCCCATCGTGCGCAGAATCTGGCAGAGCGACTTGGCCGCGGCGAGGTTGCTGCGGGCATCCACCAAAATCAGATCGGAATCCGGGGCGTGAATGAGCTGATCCGCCTGGGCGGGAATCAGTTTCGCGCTGTGTGACAGCAACGCCAGGGCGGGGAGTACGTCATTGTTGGCCGCCGAGGTCAGGATCAACAACTGCGCCACGGGCGCCCTCCAAGTGTCTCGAATTTCATACTAGCGTGCCACGGGATGCGACCGTTCAGGCACAATAGAGACGTGAGCTGGCACTGGAGAACGATCGCGACCGTGTGGTTACTGGCGATTGTGGGGGCCATTCTCACCGGATTGCTCGCCACCCCGGCGTCGGCGCTCGGCTGGTTCGGGCTCACCCTGGCCGGCTGCACGCTCGTCACGCTCGGACTGCAGATCGCCACCGGAACCAAAGAAGGTTACGTGAAACGGGTCACGCTGAGCATCGCCGGCGCCCTCGTGATCCTCGTCGCGGCGACGATTGTGGTCGCTCTGCTCTGAGCTCCCGCTAGACTCGCAGCATGGATCTGTTAGCGCTGGAACTTTTCTTTTTAGGCCTGCTCGGACTGGCCAGCTTGTCGATCGCCTGGGTGTCCGGCATGGTCGTTTTCAAGCTGTTCCGGGGGCAGCGGTAAGTAAGCATGTTTGACCTTCCGGTCGGTTTGCCGTCCGAACTTGTTCCACTCTCCTGGCTGATCGGAGTCTGGGAAGGTTCCGGTGTGCTCGAATACAAAATCGGCGAGGAGTCGGTCAGCCGTTCCTTCGGCCACCGCATCAGCTTCAGCCACGACGGCCTGCCGCACCTGAACTACAGCTCGTACACCTGGCTGGAGCCGCTGGCTGCGGCCGCCTCTGAATCGGATACCGCTATGCCCGAGTCCGAGGGCGCTTCTGGTTCTGGCGCTGCTCTTGAGGCGGACGCCGCATCCGCTTTGGCTGAACAAAACGTTCCCTCTGAAACGGATGTCGCCACGCCGGCCCCGACGCTGCCGCCCGAGATGCTGTCCGACGAGAAGCTCCCGCTGGTCACCGAAACCGGGTATTGGCGGCTCAGCCGTCACCAGGGTGACGGCGACCCGGGGCCCGGCATGCTGCCGGGCATGGGGGAGCGCCCGTTCACCTCGGCGGCGGCCGTTGAAACGTTGCGCAATCGTGACGGTGGTTTCGACATCGAGGTCACGCTCGTGCATCCCGGCGGCGTCGCCGAACTCTACCTCGGCCAGGTAAAGGGCCCCCGTATCGACCTCGCCACGGATGCCGTGCTGCGCACCGCCGGATCCAAGCCCTACGCGGCCGCCACCCGCCTCTACGGCCTGGTCGACAATGACCTGCTCTGGGCCTGGGACATCGCCGCCCTGGGCCAGAACCTGCGCACCCACGCCTCCGGCCGCCTCGCCCGGGTCCAGTAGTCCCTTCCTAATCGGGACGGGGCTTGGGCTCCGCCCCTGGGCCCAGTTTATAAACTGGGCCCGCGGTCATCAGGTGGGCCCAGCAGAGCGCACCCTCCTCTTTCGCCCGGGCCCGGGCCCGGGCAGCGGGCCCATGAGGGATCATGGGCCCGCTTCCGTAGGGTGGGCCCAGTCGGGCCGTGACCCGGCTCGCCTGTCGAATAAATCCGCGGGCCGTAGTGTTGTTAGTGCATGAGCCGTGCCAACGAGCACGCCCCCAAGCACGATCGCCGACCGTCAACCCGGATCGGCAGAATTGAGCGCCATGACTGACCCGGCAACAACCGTCTCACCGCTGCTCGGACTGCCCGGCGCGGTGCAGTCCGCGGGAATCGATGCCGGCGTCGCCGCGCACTACGGCAACCCCATGATCGAACAACGCTCGCTCGTCGCCGGACACGCCATCGTCGACCTCTCGCACCGCGGCGTGCTTTCCGTCGCAGGCCCCGACCGTCTCAGCTGGCTCAACTCCATCGCCAGCCAGGAACTCAAAACCCTCGCCCCCGGCGAATCCACCGAGATGCTGTTGCTCGACCCCAACGGACACCTTCAGTACGCCGTCCGCGTGCTCGATGACGGCGTCGAAACCTGGCTCCTCGTTGAGGCCGCCGAGCTGCCCGGCCTGCAAACCTTCCTCGACCGCATGAAGTTCATGCTGCGGGTGCAGGTCGTCGACCACACCCTCGCCTACGCCACCATCGGCGCCATGACGGATGCCCCCGCCTCCGTTGGCATCACCGCCGCAGCCCCGAACGGCGTGCCGCTGACCTGGCTGGATCCTTGGGCCGCCGTCGCCCGAGGCGGCTATCAGTATGCCGAGGCGCCCGAGCATCCCGGAACCCGCTGGACCTACACCGAGACCCTCGTGGCCCGCGCCAGCCTCCCCGCCCTGCGTGACGCACTCGCCGCCGGCGCCCTGACCGTCAGGCCCGAGTCCGCCACGCCCGCCGCAACAGCGCCCGCCTCCGACCCGGCCGCCCCAGTCCCAACCGGCGCTGCAGCATCCGCTTCGCTGGTAAAACCGGCCGGACTGCTCGCGCTCGAGGCGCTGCGCATCGCCGCGTGGCGTCCGCGCCGGGCCCGGGAGGTCGATGAGAAGAGCATCCCGCACGAGCTGGACTGGCTGCGCACCGCCGTGCACCTCAGCAAGGGCTGCTACCGCGGACAGGAAACCGTGGCCAAGGTGCACAACCTCGGCCACCCGCCGCGCCGCCTGGTCATGCTGCACCTCGACGGGTCGGAAGGCGTGCTGCCCGCGCCCGGCGACCCGGTGCAGGCCGACCGCGTCCGGCCCGAAGCCGAGCCCGAACGGGTCGTTGTCGGCAGCATCACGTCGAGTGCCATCCACTATGAGCTCGGACCGATCGCGCTCGCCGTGATCAAGCGCACCATCCCGGGCGCATCGACGCTCTACGTCGAGTCCGAGGGCATCTCCATCTCGGCCGGCCAGGAGATCATCGTTCCGCAGTCCGCCGGGTCGGTCGCCGACATTCCCCGCCTGCCCCGCCTCGGAGTCCGCACCCCCGTTCGCTGACCTTCCAGGGTCCCCGGGCTCGCCGACTTTCGATGGCTTATTCAGGAAATCCTCTGTGACGGATGCTGCTTCCCGCGTGTTGGCGCGGGTGGCGGCATCCATTGTGACCAGTTTTCCTGAATTAGCCCCCGCCGGCGGGTGCGCTCCGGCGCAATTGCGTCACCCACGCTCGATAGAGTGGGCACATGTCTGCCCCCTACACACTCGTCCTCCTCCGCCACGGCCAAAGCACCTGGAATCAGCAGAACCTGTTCACCGGCTGGGTGGACGTTCGCCTCAGCGAGCAGGGTGCCACCGAAGCCGCGCGCGCCGGTGTACTGCTCAAGGACGCCGGCCTGCTGCCCGACGTGCTGCACACCAGCCTGCTGTCCCGCGCCATCCAGACCGCGAACCTCGCGCTCGAAGAAGCCGACCGCTCGTGGATCCCGGTCAAGCGCTCCTGGCGCCTCAACGAACGCCACTACGGCGGACTGCAGGGCCTCGACAAGGCGGCCACCCAGGCCAAGTTCGGCCAGGAGCAGTTCATGCTGTGGCGCCGCTCCTACGACACCCCGCCGCCCGTGCTCGACGACTCCAGCGAGTTCTCGCAGGCGCACGACGCGCGCTACGCCGACCTCGGCGACGACCTTCCCCGCACCGAATGCCTCAAAGACGTCGTCGAGCGGATGCTGCCCTACTGGCAGTCCGACATTGTGCCCGACCTGCAGGCGAACAAGACCGTCCTGGTGACCGCGCACGGCAACTCCCTGCGCGCCCTGGTCAAGCACCTCGACGGCATCAGCGACGCCGACATCGCCGAACTGAACATCCCCACCGGAATCCCGCTGGTATATCGGCTCGGCGAAGACTTCATGCCGCTTGGCCCGGGGGAGTACCTCGACGCCGAGGCCGCCGCCGCCGGAGCTGCCGCCGTCGCAGCCCAGGGCAACACGAAGTAGCCCCCATAGAAGGCCCCGGAGCAGGTGCTCCGGGGCGTTTTATCTGACCGCAGGTCATGAGCGCGCCCGAAACTGGTGCGCGCTACGTCCGTTCGTTAGTTACCGTAGCGGCTACCGATATCGGGCGCGGTCATGCGTGCCGCGCCGCCAAACCGAGCGCGGCCACCCATATCGGGTGCGCTCACCCGTGCCGCAACCGGGCGGGGCATCAGTTTCACGCAAAAGGCCCCGCGAGCGCATGCTCCGGGGCCTCTCACGTGCAATAAGTCAGTCGTTGTTGTCCTGGTGCCAGGCCCCCGTGCCGAGGTACTGCACCTTCTTCGCGATGGACACCGCGTGGTCGGCGAACCGCTC
Organism: Cryobacterium sp. Hh11; assembly: GCF_004404045.1. Classification (NCBI taxonomy): domain Bacteria; kingdom Bacillati; phylum Actinomycetota; class Actinomycetes; order Micrococcales; family Microbacteriaceae; genus Cryobacterium; species Cryobacterium sp. Hh11. The sequence continues at coordinate 72,589 of NZ_SOHF01000034.1, forward strand.
GTGGTACCGGCTGGCCAGGGTCGCATCGACGGTGTCGGCGGCGAGCCCCTTCCAGGTTTCGCCGAGCACGGCGTCGAACACGCTCACGTGCAGCGCGTCGACCTTGTCGTCTTCATTGCGAATGGTCTCGGCGAGGGCCATGTCCTGGTGCAGGAGTAGCTCGGTGAGCATATTCGCGATGACCACGTCGAGCGCGCCCATTTCGGCGAACGTGCCGCGCAGTCCCTTGGGAATGACCTTGTCGGGAAAACGGTAGCGGGCCAGCTGGGCGATGTGCGTCGAAAGGTCGCCCATCCGCTCAAGGGAGGCGCTGATGCGCAGGGCACTCACGACAATTCGCAGGTCGCGGGCGACCGGCTGCTGGCGGGCCAAAATGGTGATCGCGAGCTCGTCGAGCTCGACCGTGAGTTCGTCGATCTTCTCGTCTTCGGTGATGGCCTCTTCGGCGAGGCTGACGTCACTCTCGTTGAAGGCGCGAGTGGCCTTGTCAATCGAGATGGCGACGAGCCGAGAGATCTCGACTAGTCGTTGTTGAACTTCTGCCAGCTCCTGCTGGAATACGTCGCGCATGCTGTGGTCCTTCCTTGCCGCGCGGGCACGCACGGGCCTGTGAGACCCGCCTTGGCCTCCGACCTAGAATGCCGGATTTAGGTTAACGGCAGGTGCCGTGGTCTTGAACACTTTCTAAAGTACAGGTCTCCGGCGGCCTTCGCTGCGAAGTAGAGCCCCAGAGTGTCAGTAACCTGTAGGTTATGGAATCGACGTTGCTGGTGTTGCTGTCGCTGGCACTCGGCCTCGGCGTCGGGGCTGGCTTCGTGACCCTGTTGCACGTCGCCGAACGGCACGGACGCCGCGCCAGCGAAGTGGTCAACCCGGCCGTGCCCGACGGAATCGACCAGGTGCTCGACGCCCTCGAGACCGCCGGCGTCGTGCTCGACCCGTCCAACAACGTCATCAAGACCAGCCCGGGCGCCCTCACTCTCGGTCTGGTCTGGAACCATCAGCTCGTGCATCCGGAGCTGCTCGAACTCGCCCGACGAGTGCGCAGCACCGGCGAGCCGATCAGCGAAGACCTCGTGCTCTCCCGCGGCCCGTTCGGCGACGCAAGCATGCGGTTTCGGGTGCGCCTGGCCCGGCTCGGCACTCGCTACGTGCTGCTCCTGGCCGAGGACCGCACCGAAGCCTTCCGCCTCGACGAGGTGCGCCGCGACTTCGTCGCCAACATCAGCCACGAACTGAAGACCCCGATCGCCTCCGTCGGTCTGCTCGCCGAGGCACTCGACAAGGCAGCGGATGAACCGGCGCAGGTTCGCCGCTTCGCCAACCGGTTGACGACCGAGTCGGCCAGGCTCGGCCGCCTCACCCAGGAGATCATCGAACTGTCCCGGCTGCAGGCGCAGGACGTGCTCGCCGAGCCGGAGATTCTCAGCGTCGATGACATCGTCGCCGCGGCCGTCGATCAGAGTCGAGTCGTCGCCGAGGCGGAACGCATCACCATTGTTCTGGGCAAGAAGTCTGGTGCCCACGTCTACGGCGATGAAGCCCTGCTCATCGTGGCCGTGCACAACCTGGTCGCCAACGCGGTGAACTACTCCCTCGAGGGATCGCGCGTGGGCGTTGGCGTGCGCCTGCAGAAGGGCATCGTCGAAATCACCGTCACCGATCAGGGCGTCGGAATTGCCGAGGCCGATCTGGACCGGGTCTTCGAACGATTTTTCCGGGTCGATCAGGCCCGTTCGCGTCACACCGGCGGAACCGGACTCGGCCTGTCCATTGTCAAACACGTCGTGCAGAACCACGGCGGAGACATTCGCGTCTGGTCCCAGCCGGGCAGCGGATCCACCTTCACCATCCGTCTCCCCGAGGCGGCGCAGCCGATCGAACCCGGCCCCAAGAAGCCGCAACCAGCCGCACGTGCGGCCGCAGGAGACACACCATGACACGCATCCTTCTGGTCGAAGACGAGAGCGCGCTGAGCGAGCCGCTGAGCTTCCTGCTCGAACGTGAGGGCTACGAGGTCGTCGTGGCCGAAGACGGGCCGAGCGCGATCAGCGAATTCGACCAGAACGGCAGCGATCTCATCCTGCTCGACCTCATGCTGCCCGGAATTCCGGGCACCGAGGTGTGCCGCGAGATCCGCACCCGGTCGACGGTGCCGATCATCATGCTCACCGCCAAGGACTCCGAAATCGATATCGTCGTCGGGCTGGAACTCGGCGCCGACGACTACGTGACCAAGCCGTATTCGACCCGCGAACTCGTCGCGCGCATCCGTGCGGTGCTCCGGCGCCACGACGATCAGGGCGGCGATGACGACGACACCACACTTGCCGCCGGCACCGTGCGCATGGACGTCGAGCGGCACGCCGTCTCAGTGTCCGGCGAACTCGTGAATATGCCGCTCAAGGAATTCGAGCTGCTCGAGTTTCTGCTGCGCAACGCCGGGCGGGTGCTCACCCGCGGTCAGCTCATCGACCGGGTCTGGGGCACGGACTACTTCGGCGACACCAAGACGCTCGACGTGCACATTAAACGCATCCGTTCGCGCATCGAGGCGGTCCCGTCTGACCCGACCATGCTCGTCACCGTGCGCGGGCTCGGTTACCGCTTCGAGGCCTGAGCCGTCACGGACGGGCGGCATCCGCTTGACCAGGCGGGGAGCGGATGCGCGCACTCGCGCGTCCCGCCGGCCACGCGGCGCAGGCTGGCCCAGATACAAAACGGGCCGCCATCCCCGAGGGGATTGCGGCCCGTGTGCTGAAAAACCTACGCTGCGGGCGTCTCAGTCGGCTCGGGCGTCTCAGCCGGCTCGGGGGTCTCGGTCGGCGCGAGCGTCGGCAGCAGGGTCGAGTACTCACCCTGAGTGCCGGTCAGCACCGGCAACAGCAGCTCGACGCCGGTCTCTTCGCCGTACTGGAAGAACACCGGAAACAGCGAGCCGGGCTGGCTGTCCATGTTCTCGAGAATGACCGATTCTTCACCCTCGGTGCCGAACGTCACGGTCGTGTTGGCCTCGACCGGAACATCCTGGGAGACCGTGCCGATGCTGGACTCGTACTGCACGACCAAGTGCTGCTCGGAGTCGGTCGTGTTCACGACGGACACGATCAGGTTCGCCAGTTCACCGTCGGTCGAGAGCAGCAGACCGTTGCGAATGTGGATCTCGCCAACATCACCGCTGACTCCGTCGCTCGCGTTGTACTCGATCGAGGTGGCCTGCGGTGCGAAAAATCCGCATGCGCTCGTGCCCAACAGAATGCCGGCCGCCAATACAACGGATGCAGCGATGCGCGCTCTCACAAGACCTCCATACCGAAGCAGCGGTCGACGGTGGGCCGGCGCTGCAGAATTCGCTTTGTCACTAGCTTAGCGGCGAGTCTGGGCGGCGACATGTCGTCGCCGCGCCTCGCGGGGGCGCGCGTACTTTAGCACCACCTTGATGTGGTATCCTAGGCGTCGCTGAAGGGATCCCTATGCTGTTTGAGGTTGGCGAAACTGTTGTTTATCCCCACCACGGCGCTGCGACGATCACCGAGGTGAAAACGCGCATCATCAAGGGTGAAGAGAAGCTCTACCTCAAGCTCAACGTCACGCAGGGTGATCTGACAATTGAGGTTCCCGCCGAGAACGTCGACCTGGTCGGCGTGCGCGACGTGATCGGCCAGGAGGGCCTCGACCGGGTGTTCGAAGTGCTGCGGGCACCGTTCACCGAGGAGCCCACCAACTGGTCCCGCCGGTACAAGGCCAACCTCGAGAAGCTCGCCAGCGGCGATGTCATCAAGGTGTCGGAGGTTGTGCGCGACCTGTGGCGTCGCGACCAAGACCGCGGCCTGTCCGCCGGTGAGAAGCGCATGTTGGCCAAGGCCCGGCAGATCCTGATCAGCGAGTTGGCCCTGGCCGAGAAGACCGATGAAGAGCGGGCCTCCACCGTTCTGGATGAAGTCCTCGCTTCCTGATTCTTTATTTTGCTTCGTGAGGGGCGGTGCCGCGAGGTGCCGCCTTTTGCATGTTCATCCCGCTGCATCGCCCAGATAGATACCCTCCAGATATGACTGTTCCCCTCCTGCCGCCGGCCAGCCCGCTCGACGACCCCTCACCCGATGCGCCCACCGTTGCCGTGATCATCGTCGCTGCCGGCAGCGGAATGCGTCTGGGGCACACCGAACCTAAAGCATTCGTTTTGCTGCATATGCGCCCGCTGCTCGACCACGCCCTAGATTCCATTTTTGGAATGCGTTCGCCCGTGCAGATCATCGTCGTTGCCCCCAGCGACCGGGTAACGGATGCCCGCGCCATCGCCGCCGCTGCCGCGGCTCGTCACGAGTCGCCCGCGGCGGCCCTGACGATCGTCGTCGGCGGACGCACCCGTCAGGACTCGGTCGACCAGGGCTTCGCCGCCCTGCTGCCGAGTATTGACGTGGTGCTCGTGCACGATGCCGCGCGTGCTCTCACCCCCGCCAGCTTGTGCGACGCCGTCGTCGACGCCGTGCGTTCCACCGGGCACGGCATCATTCCGGGGCTCCCGGTCGTGGACACCATCAAACGGGTCGCCGCCTCCGGCGCCATCCTCGGCACCGTCGACCGATCCGAACTCTTGGCCGTCCAGACCCCGCAGGGATTTCCCCGTGCCATGCTCGCCGCTGCCCGCGCCTGGGCCGTGCAGAACGGCCGGTTCGAGGCGCTCACCGACGATGCGGCCCTTGTCGCCGACGCCGGTCACCCGGTCTCCGTCATTGCCGGCGACGCCCTCGCCTTCAAGATCACCACGCCGGAAGACCTCGACCGAGCTGACTTGATCCTGCACGCCGCCGCAACCCCGCCGCTGCTCCCGCTCCTCCCGCGCATCGGTACCGGCCTTGACGTGCACGCCTTCGCCGCCGACACTGAGCCTGACGACACCACCGAGCTCTGGCTGGCCGGGCTGTATTGGCCGGGGGAGCGCGGCCTCAGCGGTCACAGCGACGGCGACGTCGCCTGCCACGCTATCTGCGACGCCCTGCTCGGCGCCGCCGGTCTCGGTGACATCGGCAGCGTGTTCGGCACGACTGATCCGCGGTTCAGCGGCGCCCACGGCGACGTTTTTCTCACCGAAACGGTGCGCCTGGTCGCAGCTGCCGGCTACCAGATCGGCAACGTCTCGGTGCAGATCATCGGCAACCGCCCCAAGTTCGCGCCGCGTCGGGCAGAGGCCGAAACGCGACTCACCGGCATCCTCTCTGCACCGATCAATATCGCAGCAACCACGACCGACGCCCTCGGATTCACCGGTCGCGGCGAGGGCGTCGCGGCGACGGCCACGGCGCTGCTCTACCCGCTCCCGCCCGCGGCACCAGAGCCGGGTCAGACCCCTGACCTAAACTGGGAGGCGTGACCATGCGACTGTACGATTCGAAGGCCCAGGCCTTGCGTGACTTTGTCCCCCTCGAACCGGGCCGGGTCGGAATGTACGTGTGTGGACCCACTGTGCAGTCCAGCCCGCACATCGGTCACCTGCGCAGCGCCCTGGTCTACGACCAGCTGCGCCGCTGGCTCAGCTACCGTGGACTGAACGTCACGTTCGTGCGCAACGTCACCGACATCGACGACAAAATTCTGATCAACGCCAAGGGCTCGAGCGAGCAATGGTGGGCGCTGGCCTACCGCTACGAGCTCGAGTTCACCGCCGGCTACCAGCGCCTCGGTATTCTTGCCCCGACCTACGAGCCGCGCGCGACGGCGAGCATCACCGAGATGCAGACCCTCATCGCGACCCTGATCGAACGCGGCAACGCCTACCCGGCCGCTGACGGTTCGGCCGACGTGTATTTCTCCAGTGCGAGCTGGGCCGCCTATGGCGCGCTCACGCACCAGTCGCCGGACAATATGGAAGCGGCAGTGGATGCTTCGCCGCGCGGCAAGCGCGACCCCCACGACTTCGCCCTGTGGAAGGCCCACAAGGAGGGCGAGCCGACCTCAGCCGCCTGGCCATCGCCGTGGGGCGTTGGTCGCCCCGGCTGGCACATCGAGTGCTCGGCTATGGCAGCCCGCTACCTCGGCGACCGGTTCGACATTCACGGCGGCGGACTCGACCTGCGGTTTCCGCACCACGAGAACGAGCTGGCCCAGTCAAACGCGGCCGGCAGCGACTTCGCGAACTACTGGGTGCACAACGGCCTGGTGAACGTGAACGGGCAGAAGATGTCCAAGTCGCTCGGCAACTCCGTGTTCGCGGCCGAACTGCTCGACCAGGCTCGCGCCATCGTCGTTCGCTATTTTCTCGGCGCGGCCCACTATCGCTCGACCATTGACTACAACGACGGGTCCCTGGCCGAGGCCGAGGCGGCCCTCGAGCGCGTCGAAAGTTTTCTCGACCGTGCAGACCGGCGCCTCGCCGGTACCCGGTTCGCCGGGAGTGGCGTCGAGGTCGTGCCCGACGAGTTCGCCGCGGCTATGGACGACGACCTTGCCGTTCCGCAGGCGCTCGGTGTGTTGCACGACACCGTGCGGGCCGGAAACGCCGCGCTGGATGCCGAAGACCTGCACGCTGCGGCATCCGCTCGCAGTGAAGTACTCGCGATGAGCGAAGTGCTGGGAATCAACCCTTTGTCGCCCGGCTGGGCCGTGGCGACGGACGAACCGGCCATGGTGGCCCTGAGTGCGTTGGTCGAGCGGCTGCTCGGCGACCGCAACCTCGCCAGGGAAAACCGCGACTACGCGGCCGCAGACCGAATCCGGGACGAACTCGTCGCCGCCGGAATTACCATCGAAGACACCCCGTCGGGTGCCCATTGGAGCTTTGACTGATGAAGAACTTAGACCGCAAATCGCGTACCGGAGCGGTGCGCAAGGGCAGCCGTGGAGCCCAAGTCGGCTCCGGCGGCCAGGGCCGTCAAGCGCTCGAGGGCAAGAAGCCCACGCCTAAGGCAGAAGACCGTCCGTACCACCCCGCGGGCAAGCGCAAGGCTGCCGCCGAGCGCTTCACCGCGGCCGGCGGCTTCAACTCCCGCCCCGCAGCGGATGCTTCCGCCAACCGCGGCGGCTCCCGCGGCGGCCCCGCTGCTCGCGGCGGTGCCCGCGGCGCATCGCAGGGCGGCCC
>NZ_SOHF01000012.1:0-42126 GCF_004404045.1 Cryobacterium sp. Hh11
GGTGTAATCCCACGCCTCAGTCAAGACCTCAGCCTTACTCGCCTGCGCCCACGCGATCACCTTCTCGAGGTAAAGCACCCGGTCGACGAACTGCGCCTGGTGCCGCTGAAACGGACTCAGCACGTCTGCCGGACCACCAGGGGCCAGACCGGGTTGGTCCGGATCAGCCTCAGCCGGGTCAGCCTCAGCACGGTCAGCCTCGCCACGGTCAGCCTCGGCACGGTCAGTGTGACGCTCGTCAGCGGTGCATCCGTCAGAGGTGCATCCGTCCGGGATGAAATCGACCGGGAGAAAATTGTCCGCGAGGTAGTTCGTATACAGGAACTCCTCGCGGAGGTCCTCATCGAAGAGGTTCTCGGGCGGCACCGCACCGAACACCTCGGTCAGATCGAGGCCGGCCGGAATGGTCGGGCAATCAATCAACTCCGGGCGGCCAATCGCCGGGCTCACCGGTGCCGGGTTGACCGGTGCCGGGTTGACCGGTTCCAGATCGACCGGGTCGGTGACCTCGTACGGGGCGAATTCTCCGAGCCCCTCGGCAATTTCACACCGCCAATCGGCCTGGCACTGCGCCCAGAACACCTCGAACTCGGCACGCTCTTCGAGTGTGGACGGCGGGTAGCCGTGAGCCGCGAAGAACGGATCGACACGGCCCGGCTGGGGAGTATCGCCGCTCTGGCTCATAGAAGAAGTGTACCAAAACCATGCGCCAGAGTCGAGGGTTTCTNGATTTCTGTGCGAATATGCATTCGGGCAGACCGCGCGTTGTCGAGACGGCTCGACCCAGTCCATGGCGGTCTCGGCAAGCTCGACCACCGGAAATGGTCGCGTTCCACAAACAGGCCACGTTAGGGAAGGCACGCTCCGGCACCCACAAGAGATCGCTTAGAAGCCCGAATGCGGGGCCACTAGTCCGTGGGTGCCTCGTAGGGGTCGACCGCCAGCACGTCGACCACGATCGCTGTGACGTTGTCGCGACCACCGTTTTCGAGGGCCGCGTCGACCATCGCTGAGACGGCATCCGCTGCCAGCTTCTTTTCGAGCAAAAAATGACGAATACCGTACGAGGTCAGTTCCTTGGTGAGCCCGTCTGAGCAGACCAGGATGCGCATGCCGGCCTGGATCGGCAGAATGCGATAGTCGGGAATAGGCGGTTCGTGAAAGCCGACCGCCCGGGTGATGATATTGCCGTGCGGGTGCACGTCGGCCTCTTCGCGGGTAATGCGCCCCGCATCGACGAGTTCCTGCACGACCGAGTGGTCGTTGGTGACCTGCTCGAGTACACCGTTGGACAACTGATAAACCCGGGAGTCGCCGATGTTGAAGACGATCCAACTGACGGCATCCGAAACCAGGGCCAGTGCAACCCCGGTCGCCGTTGTTCCGGTGCCCTGGTCGGTGACTCCGACACCCTGCGCCATATCCTCGACGGCCAGCACGAGGGCGCGGTCAATCGAACCGGCCTCGGCGACGAGCGTTCCGGACAGCTCGGCCAGCCTGGTGACGACGGCGGCACTGGCGACATCGCCGGCCGAATGCCCCCCCATACCGTCGGCGACGGCGAACAGCGGTGGCGCGGCGAGCAGGCTGTCTTCGTTGACCTCCCGGCGATGACCAACGTCGGTCAGGGCAGCCCACGCCAGCGTCAACGACGTTCCAACGCTGGGCAGTTCGACACGAAATTCGGTCGAACCTTGACCAATCTGGGTCACGGGTAGTGCCTTCCGAGTGTGGGGCGCGAAGCCGGCCCCGCCGTTCCAACGTTCACCGAAGGACTTGCACCATAATAACGGCACCGTCCGTTGGCACCGTACCGCACCTAATGTCCGATGTAGCTCATCACGTGCTTGATCCGGGTGTAGTCCTCGAAGCCATACATCGAGAGGTCCTTGCCGTACCCGGAGTGCTTGAAACCGCCGTGCGGCATCTCGGCCACGATCGGTATGTGGGTGTTGATCCAGACGCAACCGAAGTCAAGGTGCTTGGCAAAGCGCATCGCCCGACCGTGATCCCGGGTCCACACCGACGACGCGAGACCATACTGCACGTCGTTCGCCCAGCGCAGCGCCTCGGCCTCGTCAGTGAATCGCTGCACGGTCATCATCGGGCCGAAAATCTCTTGCTGCACGGCCTCGTCGGTCTGCAGCAGTCCGCTCACGATGGTCGCTTCGTGAAAATAGCCGGCCTGGCCGACGCGATGACCGCCGAGTTCGAGCACGGCGTGGTCGGGCAGCCGGTCGACGAAACCGGAGACCTGAGCGAGCTGGTTGACGTTATTCACCGGGCCGAACAGGATTCCCTGTGCGCTGGGAGCTCCGGTGCGCGCGTTCTCTCTGGCGTAGGCGGTGAGCGCGGCGACGAATTCGTCGTGAATGCCGGCCTGCACGAGCAGCCGGGTCGCAGCGGTGCAGTCCTGGCCGGCGTTGAAGAAGCCGGCGGCGACGATGCCGGCCACGGCGAGCTCGATGTCGGCATCGTCAAAGACGATCACCGGTGCCTTACCACCGAGTTCAAGGTGGACCCGTTTGAGATCGTGTGAGGCAGCTTCGGCGACGGCCATACCGGCCCGCACCGATCCGGTGATCGATACCAGCTGGGGAGTCTTGTGGTCGATCATGGCCGCACCGGTCGTGCGGTCACCGGTGATTACGTTGAGCACTCCCTTCGGCAGGAACTCTGCGGCGATCTCGGCGAGCAGCAGGGTCGCGCTCGGCGTCGTGTCGGAGGGCTTGAGCACGGTCGTATTGCCGGCGGCGAGCGCGGGCGCGAATTTCCAGACCGCCATGTTCAGCGGGTAGTTCCAAGGCGTGACCTGACCGACGACACCGATCGGTTCGCGGCGAATGAAGGAGGTGTGGTCGGTCAGATACTCGCCGGCCGCACGGCCCTCCAGATTGCGGGCGGCTCCGGCGAAGAACCGAATCTGATCGACCGAGAGCAGAATCTCGTCGTCGACGAGGGTCGAACGTGGCTTGCCGGTGTCGAGCGACTCGGCGTCGGCGAATTCCTCGGCACGCGCCTCCATCGCATCCGCTATACGAAACAGTGCGAGCTGCCGGACCGCCGGGGTCGTTTCGCCCCAAATTTCGAAAGCGGATGCCGCGGCGCGGTAGGCAGCATCGACGTCGGTCGCGTTCGAGACCGGGCTCGAGGCATAGACCGATTCGGTCGCCGGATCGATCAGGTCAAACCGTTCCGTCGACGTCGACTCGGAGTGCTGGCCATTGATGAAGTTGCGTAGTTCGGGGGCGCTCATGCGGCCCAGTGTATCGATTTCGGTTTGAAGCACACCCAGATTCACAAATGAAATCCGCAGTGTTTTGCGAAGACTGCTACGGATTCGCTTGCTGAAGTGCATTTTGACTGACACAATCGATGCATGAATGGACAAAGGCGTGGTCACCAGCCCAAGCCGGCCCAGCTCGACGATGTGTCGAAGAAGATCATCGAACAACTGCAGGTCGACGGACGCCGGTCGTACGCGGAGATCGGCAAAGCTGTCGGCCTCAGCGAGGCGGCCGTGCGGCAGCGGGTGCAAAAGCTCACCGATTCCGGCGTCATGCAGGTTGTCGCCGTAACCGACCCGATGCAGCTGGGCTTCTTTCGCCAGGCGATGATCGGAATTCGAGCCTCGGCCGACACCCGCATTCTCGCCGAACAGCTCGCAGCCATTGATGCCGTCGACTATGTCGTACTCACGGCCGGCACCTTTGACATTCTCGCCGAGGTCGTCTGCGAAGACGACGACGAATTACTTGAACTGCTCAACTCCAAGATCCGCAATCTCGAGGGGGTCCTCTCCACCGAGACCTTCGTTTATCTCAAACTCCACAAACAGTTCTATAACTGGGGAACACGGTAAAGAAAATGACGCTCACCACACCCATCGATTCACCGGTTGCCTTCAGCGACGCGCACAACGCCGAGTTGCAACAAAAGGCCAAGGATCATCTCTGGATGCACTTCTCCCGTCAGTCGGTGATGGAATCCGGCGCCGGAGTGCCCATCATCGTCAAAGGCAAGGGCCACCACATCTGGGATTCCCAGGGCAAGCAGTACATCGACGGCTTGAGCGGATTATTCACCGTCAACGCCGGACACGGACGCAAGCGCCTGGCCGAGGTCGCAGCCAAGCAGGCCGAAGAACTCGCATTCTTCCCGATCTGGTCGTATGCCCACCCGAACGCGATCGAGCTCGCTGACCGCCTCGCCTCCTATGCGCCCGGCGACCTCAACCGCGTGTTCTACTCGACCGGTGGCGGCGAAGCCGTTGAAACCGCATTCAAGCTCGCCAAGTACTACTGGAAACTGATGGGACGCCCGACCAAGCACAAGGTCATCTCCCGCAACGTCGCCTACCACGGCACCCCGCAGGGTGCGCTGGCCATCACCGGCATTCCGGCAATGAAGGAAATGTTCGAACCGGTCACCCCCGGCGGCTTCCGTGTTCCCAACACCAACTTCTACCGCGCCGACGAAATGAGCCCGGGCCTTGGCCTCGGCGACAACCTCGAAATGTTCGGCCAGTGGGCCGCCAATCGCATCGAAGAGATGATCGAGTTCGAAGGGCCGGAGACCGTGGCCGCCGTGTTCCTGGAACCAGTGCAGAACTCCGGTGGTTGCTTCCCGCCGCCTCCAGGCTATTTCAAGCGCGTGCGGGAGATCTGCGACAAGTACGACGTGCTCCTGGTCGCCGATGAGGTCATCACGGCTTTCGGTCGCATCGGCAATATGTTCGCCTCGACGACCTATGACATTCAGCCCGACATGATCACCTGTGCCAAGGGCATGACGAGCGGATACTCGCCGATCGGTGCGACCATTATCAGCGACCGCATCTACGAACCGTTCAAGCACGGCGATACGACGTTCTACCACGGCTACACCTTCGGCGGCCACCCGGTCTCCTCGGCCGTCGCCCTGGCCAACCTCGACATATTCGAGGAGGAGAAGCTCAACGAGAACGTGCGCGAGAACTCACCGTTGTTCCGCAAGGAGCTGGAGACGCTGCTCGACCTACCGATCGTCGGCGACGTGCGCGGTGCCGGCTACTTCTTCGGCATCGAGCTGGTCAAGGACAAGGGCACCAAGGAAACGTTCAACGACGACGAGTCCGAGCGTCTGCTGCGCGGCTACCTGTCCAAGGCGCTGTATGAGGCGGGCCTGTACTGCCGCGCCGATGACCGCGGCGACCCGGTGATTCAGCTCGCTCCCCCGCTGACGATTGGCCCGAAGGAATTCGCCGAGATCAGCGAGATTCTGCACGGCGTGCTCTCGGAGGCACCGAAGCACCTGTAGTTCGTTCGCCGGGACCCGGTCTCGCCTCCAAATGAATGCGCGACCGGGTCGCCGTCGGGCAGCACCTGCCTCAACCGCCGGCGGCCCTCGCCTCGTCGTCGTCTTCGTTGCTCTCGCCCTCGAAGGACCACAGAGCGTCGTCGCTGAGCGCGGCATCTTCGCCAAAGTCTTCGTCATTTTCGTAGCCGAAATCGTCGCTCTCCTCGTCGTCCCGGCGCGGAACCGCGAACGCCCACTCCGGCAGGTGTCCCGACCCGAGCAGCACTTCCAGCAGGTTCGCCATGCTGTACCGCGGGTCGATGGCGAGCGCTTGGTCCACGAAGAATCCGGCAACGGAGCCACTGCCGAGGGCCCAGGACAGCCAGGCGAGCATGCAGAGCGGCGCCGGTCTGGCGGAACGCGGCGCCAGCGCAACCACGGTGCGCAACAGGGTGATGGCCATCCGGATCCGGTCGACATCCGGTCGTTCCTGCCGCAGCCCGAGCATGATGTCCCCGGTATGTTGGGCGCTCGAGTCGCCGGAGTCCATCTCCTCGGCCACAAGATCGTCGAGGCTACGCCCGGTCTCGTGCTGGAGCAGGACGTAGTGCAGGTTGACCTTGTGGGCGCGAACGCCTTCCTCGCGGCCGAAGGCAAACTGCACCATGATCTGGTCGCGATTGGGCGGTGACTGCACGAGCACGAGCAGCGCTGCCGCGTCATCCTCGGTGGGCGGATTGCTCCAGGTCAGCGCTTCCTCCGCGATCGCGACCGGGTCGAGCAGCGCGCCGAGGGTAGGAAACAACTCCGGGGCATTTTCGGCCCGCGCGATCAGGTGGCGGTAGCGCCGGTAGACCCGGGCAAGGCGTTCCTTGGTGGCCAGATTGACGCCGACCGGTTCCGCGCCATTCTGCAGAGTGCCGAGCGGTCGCGCGGCCGGATCGGTCGCCTCGTCGTTCAGTGGGGACTCGGCAATGTCGCTGAGCGGATGCCCGCCCGCCGGGCACTGCGGGTCGAGATAGCTGCCCCAGGCATCAACTGACACGCAGAGCGAATCACGCAACAGAAAACCGCTGAGTTCGAGCCGCCGGTTCAGTATCTCCGCAAAACCCTCCCGTGGGATTCCGCGGGCTTCGACGAAGGAGTCGTCCGTGTAGATGACGGGAACGACAGCGTCGACGCCGGGAATCTTGCAGAGCATCCCGGCCAGTGTCGTGGCGATGCGTTGATACACCTTCTGCGGTGCGCCATCCTCGGGCAGGTTGAAGCGCAAGGCGCCGCAGGTGCGATTGCCGCGAAACGCGACGAGAACCGCGCTGGTCTCGGGCAGAAACCCGAGCAGCTGGGGAACGAGTGCCAGAAAGTCCTGGGCCTTCTGGGCTTTAACACGGGTTGGTTGCATGCCGCCACTGTGCCCGGTCGCGCGTAAACCCGCCGCTACCGACCGCGTATCTGGGGATCACCTCGGCGCCAGGACCCCTGTGAAGGAGACGCTCTAAACCTCGTCGGCGACCGGGGCCGCGAACTGCGCCGCATACAGCGCCTGGTAGGCACCGTTCGCGGCGAGCAACTGCACATGGTTGCCCTGCTCCACGATGCGGCCAGACTCCATCACGAGAATCAGGTCGGCGTCGCGAATGGTCGACAACCTGTGCGCGATGACAAAGCTGGTGCGTTCGGCCCGCAACGCGCTCATCGCCTTCTGCACGAGCACCTCGGTGCGGGTGTCGACCGAGCTCGTCGCCTCGTCGAGGATAAGAACGCTCGGCTTGGCCAGGAACGCCCGGGCAATGGTGAGCAGCTGCATCTCCCCCGCGCTCACGTTGCCTCCCTCGTCGTCGAGCACGGTGTCATATCCGTCCGGAAGCGAGTGCACGAACCGGTCCACGTAGGTGGCTGTGGCGGCAGCGAGAATGTCTTGCTCCGTCGCATCCGGTCGGCCGTAGGCGATATTGTCGCGGATGGTGCCGCCGAACAACCAGGTGTCCTGCAGCACCATTCCCATACGGCTGCGCAGGTCGTGCCGGGTCATGGTCGCCACGTCAACGCCGTCGAGCAGGATGCGCCCGGAATCAATCTCGTAGAACCGCATCATGAGGTTCACGAGGGTGGTCTTGCCTGCCCCGGTCGGGCCGACGATCGCGATGGTCTGCCCGGGTTCAGCGACGAGACTGAGCTCTTCGATCAGCGGCTTCTCGGCGCTATAACGGAACGACACGTTCTCGAAGACCAACCGACCGTGCGCTTCAGTCGGAGTCTCCGCCAAGTCCGGGTCTTCGCTCTGCTCCTCGGCATCGAGCAGGTCGAAGACCCGTTCAGCGGATGCGACGCCCGACTGCAGCAGGTTGGCCATCGACCCGAGCTGCGCGAGCGGCTGGGTGAACTGGCGGGAGTATTGAATGAACGCCTGCACGTCTCCGAGCTGCATGGCACCGGAGGCGACCTGCAGGCCGCCGACGACCGCGATGGCGACGTAGACGAGGTTGCCGATGAAGGTCATCGCCGGCATAATCAGTCCGCTGATGAACTGCGCGCCGAAGCTGGCCTCATAGAGTTCGTCGTTCTTGGCCTTGAACCGGGCGTCGACTTCCTTCTGCCGGCCGAACACCTTGACCAGGGCATGGCCGGTGAAGGTCTCCTCAATCTGACCGTTGAGCTCCCCGGTGTTCGCCCACTGGGCCACGAACAGCTTCTGCGAACGCTTGGCGATGAACGCGGTGATCACGAGGGTCAGCGGCACGGTGACGAGCGTGATCAGGGCGAGCAGTGGCGACAGGATGAGCATCATCACGATGACGCCGATCACGGTGAGCAGGCTCGTGACTACCTGGCTGAGCGACTGCTGCAGGCTCTGAGAGATATTGTCGACGTCGTTGGTGACCCGGCTGAGCAGTTCACCGCGCGGCTTCTTATCGAAGTAGCTCAGCGGCAGGCGATTGATTTTCGCCTCGATCTCTTCGCGCAGCCGGTAGACGGTGCGCTGCACGACTCCGTTGAGTACGTAGGCCTGCATCCAGCTGAACACGCTCGAGAGTACGTAGAGCGCGAGCGCCCAGAACAGCACGGTAGAGAGCATGGCGAAGTCGATTCCGAGCCCCGGCGTGAGCGTCATGCCACTGAGCATGTCGGCCTGCGTGCTGTCACCGGACGCCCGCAGCCCCGCGATCACTTCGGCCTGACTGCTGCCGCTCGGCAGCGATTTCGACACCACGCCGGAGAAGATCAGGTTGGTGCCCTCGCCGAGCAGGCGCGGCCCAAGCACCGAGAACGTCACGCTGATCACCGCCAGGGCGAACACGAGCGCGAGCCACAGGCGTTCCGGCCGCAGCTTACCGAGCAGCCGTTTGCCCGAGGCCGTGAAATTCAGGGATTTCTCGGCGGGCAGATTCCTCCCTCCGAAGGGCCCACCGCCGCGCTGCGGGCGCGGAGCCGGCTTGTCGTCAGCGTGTGTGTCGCTCATGCGGCTTCCTCCGCGGTGAGCTGGGCTGACACAATTTCCTGGTAGGTCGTATTGGACTCGAGCAGCTGCTCGTGGGTTCCTCGGCCGACGATGCGGCCGTCTTCCAGCACCAGGATCTGGTCGGCGTCGATGATGCTCGACACCCGCTGGGCGACGATGACCATGGTGGCTCCGTTGGCGCTCTGTTTGAGCGCGAGCCGCAGCCGGGCATCCGTCGCGAGGTCGAGGGCCGAGAACGAGTCGTCGAAAATGTACAGCTCCGGCTGTTTCACCAGGGCGCGGGCGATCGCGAGGCGCTGGCGCTGCCCACCCGACACATTGGTGCCGCCCTGGGTAATCTTCGCATCAAGCCCGCCCTCCATTTCGGTGACGAAATCCCGGGCCTGGGCGATGGTGAGCGCCTGCCAGAGTTCCTCTTCCGTCGCATCCGGTTTGCCGTAGAGCAAGTTGCTGCGCACAGTGCCGGAGAATAGGTAGGGCTTTTGCGGTACGAGACCGATATTGCCCCAGAGCAGGTCGGGGTTCAACTCGCGCACATTCACGCCGTTCACCAGAACGGAACCGCTTGTGGCGTCAAACAGTCGCGGCAACAGGTTCACTAGGGTGGTTTTGCCACTCCCCGTACTGCCGATGATCGCCGTGGTCTCGCCGTGGCGAGCGATGAAGCTCACGTTGCGCAACACCGGTTGTTCGGCGCCGGGATAGGCGAAGCCCACGTCGAGCAGTTCAAGCTCGCCGTGGCCGACGGTCACGTTCACCGGGTTTGCCGGCGGCACGACACTCGACGCGGTGGCCAGCACCTCGCCGATGCGGTCGGCCGAGACGGCGGCCCGCGGAATCATCACGGCCATGAACGTGGCCATCATGACCGCCATCAGAATCTGCATGAGGTAGCTGAGGAAGGCAATCAGTGTGCCGACCTGCATCGAACCGTCTTCGATGCGGAACGCGCCGAACCAGATCACGGCGACGCTCGACACGTTGAGCACGAGCATAACGATGGGGAACATGAGCGCCATCAGACGACCCGAACCCAGGGCCACGTCGGTGACGTCCTGGTTGGCCTTGGCGAACCGGGCAATCTCTTGCGTCTCCCGCACAAACGCCCGAACCACACGGATGCCGGTGAGCTGTTCCCGCAGCACCCGGTTGACGGTGTCGATGCGAGTCTGCATCTTGCGAAACAGGGGAACCATTCGTACGACGATGAGACCAACCGCGATGAGCAGTATCGGCACGCTCACCGCGATCAGCCAGGACAGCTGCACATCCTGGCGGATCGCCATGATCACGCCGCCAATGCTGAGGATGGGCGCGGAGACGAGCAGTGTGCAGGTGGTGAGCACGAGCATCTGCACCTGCTGCACGTCATTGGTGGAGCGGGTGATCAGCGACGGAGCGCCGAACCGGGTGACCTCCTGCTCGGAGAACTCCCCCACCCGGCTGAAGACCGCCCCGCGCAGGTCACGACCGACCTTCATCGCCACCTTGGCACCGAAGTACACGGCGACGATCGCGCACCCGATCTGGACGAGCGTGATGAGCAACATCAGCCCGCCGACACGCATAATGTAGCCGGTGTCGCCGGTAGCGACGCCCTCGTCGATGATGTCGGCGTTTAGAGCGGGCAGAAAAAGGGAAGCGATCGACTGGGCCAGTTGAAAGACGATCACCCCGGTGAGCAGTTGCCAGTACGGTCGCAGATAACGCACGAGCAAGGACCAAAGCACGAAACTCTCCTACTGAACCGTCTAGATGCGTGAATCGGCACCGCCCGGACCGGGGGGTCGGACCAGCTACCTCTGATGCCATAGTGCACTCTTTCCGACACGTCGTCGACCGAATTATTGCGTCCTGCGCAAAACTCGCCGACTTCGGCGCAACTTCACATCAGACGTTCAGGCAAAGAGGTCCGAAATGTAGGCCACCTCGTCGGCGCTCGGCTGCCACGCGGTCGCCGCGCTGGTATTTTGACGGATCTGTTCGGGCTTGGTCGCGCCGGCAATCACACTCGTCAGCCCGGGCTGGGCGAGCAGCCAGGCGAACGTCGCCGCCAACATACTCACGCCACGCGCGTCGCACCATTCCTGGTACTGCTCGATCACGTCCCAGGGAGCATCGTCAGCGAGATGGCGCCGGATCATCATGATGCGGCTGTCAGCTGGCCCACCCGAGCGGGAGAATTTGCCCGTGAACAGTCCGTTATAGAGGGGGAAGAACGGGAGAAAGCCCAGGCCGTAAGCGTTCACGGCCGGAAGGACCTCTTCTTCGACATCGCGCACCAGCAGGCTGTACTCGTTCTGGCTCGAGATGAATTTGGGATGCCCGTTCATTTGCGCTGTGAACTCCGCCTCCACGATCTGCCAGCCGGCCAGATTGGAGTGGCCGATGTAGCGAATCTTGCCCTCGGTGATGAGGTCATCGAGCGTGGACAGCGTTTCCTCGATCGGTGTCAATGGATCGGCGACGTGTAGCTGATACAGGTCAATCCAATCGGTTTGCAGACGTCGAAGCGATGCCTCAACGGCCAAACGGATGTACCGGCGCGAGCCGCGCGCGCCCCAGTCCGGGCCGTTCAGTCCGCCCATGTCCATGCCGAACTTGGACGCGAGCACAATCTGGTCGCGTTTGCCGCGCAGCGAGTGCCCCATCAGGGTCTCGCTCAGCCCTCGCTCGGCACCATAGATGTCTGCCGTGTCGAAGAGCGTCACCCCGGCCTCGAATGCCGCATCAATGACGGCGGTCGTGCCGTCCTGTCCCTCCGACGCCGTACCGCTGCGGCCGAAGTTATTGCAACCCAGTCCGATCGTTGAAACGGTCAGTCCGGAGGAGCCAAGTCTGCGATATTCAATCTGAGCCATCCCCTTAGACTAGGACTGTTCAGCCTGCTCGGGGCAAACCGACAGTCTCCTGCACAGCCTCACCGTTGCGGGCGTTCGGCACCGATGTCCAAAACCCGCGAGTGCGCTCGTGGGGTGCGGCTACAGTCGAAATATGACCACGACGCCTCCCGCGCTCCTTCGCCTGCCGAGCCCCGTCGGGCTGCTTGAGCTCACCGCCGATGATGACGGCATCCTCTCCCTCTCGATCGAAACGGACGGTCACCTTCCGCTCGCAGAATCCGCCGAGAACCCCTCCCCCGTGCTGCGACAGGCGGCCGAGCAGCTGGACGAGTACTTTGCGGGCACCCGACACTCGTTCGACCTTCCGGTGCACCTGACCCGCGGCACCGAATTTCAACGCAGCGTGTGGGCTCGCCTCTCAACTCTGGGCTTCGGCGAGGTCATCTCGTACGGTGCGCTCGGCACTGACATCGGGCGTGCCGGATCGGGCCGCGCCATCGGTGGAGCTGTCGGCGCCAACCCGGTGCCGATCATCATCGGCTGCCACCGCGTGCTCGCGACCACGGGGCGAATCACCGGTTACAGTGCCGGTCAGGGCATCCCCACCAAGGCCTGGCTGCTTGACCACGAGGGCATCATGCACCACTAGCCTGCTCCCGAAAACATGTCTGCGTGCTACCGGGTCGTGAAGATCGTCGACTTCGCCGGCTGGCCCTTGCTCGCCAGGTGCTGCTCGACGAGAAGCTGAAGTTCACCGGGCGCACCGGGTGCCAGGCTGATACCGACCGACCGGGCCCAGTCAATCAGGTCGGCAACGGCCCCGAAGTCCTGCCCGTTGTCGATCAGTGCCCGCGCGAATTCCCCCTTGGACTTCTTGTTGAAGTGATTGAGAGCGCGTCTCTGGCCGTCGCCGCTGTCGGCGACAACCCGCAGGTAGATCGAGTTCGGGCGCACCGGCCGGGCGCCCAGGGCGACATAGGCCTCCGAGCGCAAATCAAGCAACAGGCCCTCGGTACGGCCAAGGAGCTTCTGCACGTCGGCGGCCCAATGTTGTTTGAGCGAATGCTTGTTCAAGGTCAGATCCGGTACCCGGGAGTCATGCGACAGCCGGTAGGCCGGAATCGGGTCCAGGGCCGCGAGCGGCCCGAGCAGCGCAGAATGCACGACCAGGTGGGCCTGCGCGAACTCGCGCTGCGGGACCGTCAGGGTGGCAGCATCCAACCCATCGAAGAGCACCCCGGTATAACGGTCAATGACCGGCATGGTCGGCGACCGCAGAAGCTCACGGTTGCGGTCTAGTTCGAACAGCTGGGTGCGACCGAGTTTCAGGGCGGCCATCGCCGCCTCCGGGTGACGCGACAGGGTCACCACCGCTCGGGCCAGGGATCGGCGCTTGACGCTGAGGGCCGGGTAGGCCAGGAGGGACCAGTCCAGGGGTACAGCTTCGCCGCCGGAGCGTTTCGTCTCCGACGGCGGTAGCAGTATCAGCAAAGGTGTTCCGTTGTTAGACGAGTTCAGCCTTGCGAGCCACGACGGTCACAATGTCGTTGTCGACGGACAGAAAGCCATCTTCAGCCTTCGCGACGACCTTGGAACCATCGGCCAGGGTCAGGCGAACATCGCCTACGGCCAGAATCGCCAACATCGGTTCGTGACCGGCAAGAATACCGATCTCGCCCTCAACGGTCTTGGCGACAACCATCGTCGCTTCGCCGGTCCAGACCTGCTGGTCGGCCGACACAACGCTGACGGACAGCGACTTTGCCATGCTTAGTCGTTCTCTTTCTGAATCTGAGCCCACTTCTCTTCGACGTCGCTGATGCCACCGACGTTGAAGAATGCCTGCTCGGCGACGTGGTCGAAGTCACCGTTGGCGATCGCCGTGAACGACTCGATAGTGTCCTTCAGGGGAACCGTGGAGCCCTCAACACCGGTGAACTTCTTCGCCATGTAGGTGTTCTGGGAAAGGAACTGCTGAATACGACGGGCACGGGAAACCGTGACCTTGTCTTCTTCAGACAGCTCGTCAACACCGAGGATCGCGATGATCTCCTGGAGTTCCTTGTTCTTCTGCAGAATGGCCTTCACGCGAACGGCCGTGTTGTAGTGATCGGCACCCAGGTAGCGGGGGTCGAGGATACGGCTGGTCGAGGTGAGCGGGTCGACGGCCGGGTAGAGGCCCTTCGACGCGATTTCACGCGACAGCTCCGTCGTGGCGTCGAGGTGAGCGAACGTGGTCGCCGGAGCCGGGTCGGTGTAGTCGTCGGCAGGAACGTAGATCGCCTGAAGGGAGGTGATCGAGTGGCCACGCGTCGACGTGATGCGCTCCTGCAGGATGCCCATTTCGTCGGCGAGGTTCGGCTGGTAGCCCACGGCGGACGGCATACGGCCGAGCAGCGTGGAGACCTCTGAACCGGCCTGCGTGAAGCGGAAGATGTTGTCAATGAAGAGCAACACGTCCTGCTTCTCGACATCGCGGAAGTACTCCGCCATGGTGAGGGCAGAGAGCGCGACGCGCAGACGCGTTCCCGGCGGCTCGTCCATCTGGCCGAAGACCAGTGCGGTCTTGTCGAAGACGCCGGCTTCTTCCATCTCGGCGATGAGGTCGTTGCCCTCACGGGTACGCTCACCGACTCCGGCGAATACCGAAACTCCACCGTGGTCCTGCGCAACGCGCTGGATCATTTCCTGGATCAGAACGGTCTTACCGACACCGGCACCACCGAACAGACCGATCTTTCCACCGAGAACATACGGCGTCAGAAGGTCGATGACCTTGATACCGGTCTCGAACAGCTGAGTCTTCGACTCGAGCTGGTCGAAGGGCGGCGGCTTGCGGTGGATGGGCCAGCGCTCCGTGATCTCGATCTGCTCGCCCGGCTTGGCGTTCAGCACATCGCCGATGACGTTGAAGACCTTGCCCTTGGTGACGTTTCCGACCGGAACCGTGATGGGGCTGCCGGTGTCGCGCACTTCCTGGCCGCGGACAAGTCCGTCGGTCGGGTTGAGTGCGATGGCACGAACCAGGTCATCGCCGAGGTGCAGGGCAACCTCGAGGGTGATCTCGTTCGACTCGTCGCCGATGGTGATCGTGGTCTTCAGGGCGTTGTAGATGCCGGGGATCGAGTCATGCGGAAACTCGATGTCGACAACAGGGCCCGTGACACGGGCGATGCGGCCAACAGAGCCGGCCGTATCCTCCGCGCGGACTGGCGCGGTTGCGGTGTCAGTCATTGCTCTCTCTTCTCTGGTTACTTCTTGGCGGATGAGAGCGCATCGGCTCCACCCACGATCTCGGAAATCTGCTGGGTGATCTCGGACTGCCGCGCGTTGTTCGACAACCGCGTGTAGTCCGTGATCAGCTTGTCGGCGTTGTCGCTGGCCGACTTCATCGCCTTCTGACGGCTCGCGTGCTCGGAAGCCGCCGACTGCAACATGGCGTTGAACAGACGACTCTCGATGTAGACCGGGAGGAGGCTGTCCAGAACCGTTTCCACGTCGGGTTCGAACTCGTAGAGCGGAAGAACCGTGCTGTTGCCCGGTTCTTCCACACCCTCGACGACCTCGAGCGGAAGCAGTCGAACGACTTCGGGAACCTGGGTAACCATGCTCACGAAGCGGTTGTAGACGATGTGAATCTCATCGACGCCGCCATCGGAGTAGTCCGTGAGGAACGACTCGAGCAGGGCCTCGCCAATTTCCTTGGCCGTTTCGAACTGCGGCTGATCGGTGCCGCCGGTCCAGACTCGCTCAGACGCGCGGCCCCGAAACGTGAAGTAGGCGATGGCCTTACGGCCGACCAGGAAGTAGACGATGTCTTTGCCCTGGCCGCGCAACAGCTCACTGAGCGACTCCGCTTCACGCAGAACCTGCGAGCTGAACGCGCCGGCCAGGCCACGGTCGGAGGCGAAGATAACGACCGCTGCTCGCTCGATCTTCTCCGGCTCCGTTGTGAGCACGTGCTCGACGTTCGAGTACGTGGCCACGGCCGAGACGGCACGAGTCACTGCACGCGAGTACGGGGTTGACGCAGCGACTCGCGCCTGCGCTTTCTGGATGCGCGAGGCGGAGATCAGCTCCATGGCCCGAGTGATCTTCTTGGTCGTCTGGGCAGACTTGATCTTCTGCCGGTAGACGCGAAGTTGCGCTCCCATGTGTCTGCTTCCTTGTCTTTCAGTTTGATGAGATCAGTGGCACCGCAAGTCGAAAAGCGACTAGCGGCGGTGCTTGACGATCTTTTCCTGGTTGACGTCTTCGGCGGCGATGGCCTCAAACTTCTCTTTGCCAACCGAGGCGAGCGGCTTGCCCTCGCCGGTCTGGAACTCGAGCTTGAACTTGTCGACACCCGCGGTCAGAGCGGCAACGGTCTCGTCGGAGAGAACGTTGGTCTCGCGCAGGTTCTTCAGGATCTCGGTGTTGCGACCGAGGAAGTCGAGCAGCTCGCGCTCGAAACGCAGCACGTCGGGAACCGGAACCTCGTCGAGCTTGCCGTTGATGCCGGCCCAGATCGAGACAACCTGGTCCTCAACGGGGTACGGCGAGTACTGCGGCTGACGCAGAAGTTCGGTCAGACGAGCACCGCGAGCGAGCTGACGGCGGCTGGCCGCGTCGAGGTCGGAGGCGAACATCGCGAAGGCCTCGAGCGAGCGGTACTGAGCCAGCTCAAGCTTGAGCGTTCCCGACACCTTCTTGATCGACTTGACCTGCGCGTCGCCACCGACGCGGGAGACCGAGATACCCACGTCAACAGCGGGACGCTGGTTGGCGTTGAACAGGTCGGACTGCAGAAAGATCTGGCCGTCGGTGATCGAGATCACGTTGGTCGGAATGTAGGCGGCAACGTCGTTGGCCTTGGTCTCGATGATCGGAAGACCGGTCATCGAACCGGCGCCGAGGGCGTCGGACAGCTTGGCACAACGCTCGAGCAGGCGGGAGTGCAGGTAGAACACGTCTCCGGGGTACGCTTCGCGTCCCGGCGGGCGACGCAGCAGCAGCGAAACGGCACGGTAGGCCTCGGCCTGCTTGGACAGGTCGTCGAAGACGATGAGAACGTGCTTGCCGGCGTACATCCAGTGCTGGCCGATGGCCGAACCGGTGTACGGGGCGAGGTACTTGAAGCCAGCCGGGTCGGAAGCGGGGGCGGCGACGATGGTGGTGTACTCCATCGCTCCGGCATCCTCGAGCGCACCCTTCACCGAAGCGATGGTGGAGCCCTTCTGTCCGATGGCGACATAAATGCAACGAACCTGCTTGTTCGTGTCACCGGACTCCCAGTTGGCCTTCTGGTTGATGATGGTGTCGATCGCGATCGCGGTCTTGCCGGTCTGGCGGTCACCGATAATGAGCTGACGCTGGCCGCGGCCAATCGGGATCATGGCGTCGATGGCCTTGATACCGGTCTGCATCGGCTCGTGCACGCTCTTACGGTGCATGACACCGGGAGCCTGCAGCTCGAGGGCACGACGGGCCTCGCTGACAATCTCGCCGAGACCATCGATCGGCGCGCCCAGCGGGTCGACGACGCGACCGAGGAAGGCGTCACCGACGGGAACGGAGAGAACCTCGCCGGTGCGGTGCACCTCCATGCCCTCAACAACGCTGGCGAACTCGCCGAGGACGACGACGCCGATCTCATCTTCATCGAGGTTCTGGGCCAGGCCCAGGGTGCCGTCGGCGAATTTGATAAGCTCGTTGGCCATCACGCCGGGCAAGCCCTCAACGTGGGCGATACCGTCACCGGCCGTGGTGACGTAGCCGACCTCGGTCGTCGATGTCTTGTTCGGCTCATAGGACTTCACGAAGTCCTGGAGAGCGCCACGGATCTCATCGGGGCTGATCGTTAGTTCTGCCATCATCTTCCCTTTTCTGTACGGCTGTACAGGTTCTGTCTGTTCAAGACGCTGCCGCCCTGAATCTGGTACTGCGTGGTTTACGGTGCTGCCGGTTTTGCTGAACTGCGCAAAAATCAGCTGGCGAGCTGGAGTCTCAAATCGGCCAGGCGGGTTGCAATGCTGCCGTCGATGACCAGATCGCCGATCTGTACGCGTACTCCCCCGACCAGAGCCGGGTCGACGACCTGGTTGATGGTGAGTGCACGCCCATGGCGTTCCTGGAGGCTCTTGCGCAGACGGTCGAGCTGGCCGGGCGTCAAAACGCTCGCCGAAGTGATGGTGGCAATAGACGTTCCGGCCTGGTCGGCGACAACGGATGCCGCCTGCCGCAGCAATTCGCCGATGCGACGGCCGCGAGGCTGCTGCACCAGGTGGCGAACGATTGCGAGCGTCTGACCGGACACCTTGCCGGCCAGGAGCTTTTCAACCAGGGCGGCTTTGGCGTCGATTTTGCCAAGCTTGCTGGCCAGGGCCAGTTCGAGCTCGGCGTCAGAGGATACGGTCTTGCCGAAGGAGAACAGTTCGCCCTCGATCGACGTTTCGGCCGAAACAGACAGGGCGGATGCCCGAAGGCCCAGTTCTTCGATCCCGGCGAGCAGGTCGTCGTGGCTGGACCAGCGTTCGGCAACGGCTGCGACGAGCAGATCCAGCGCCCGAGGCGTCACGCTCGCACCGAAGACGGCACGAACGAGGGTGACCTTGGCCGCAGCATCCGCTGATGCATCGCCAAGCGCCGACAGGAGCTGCGACGACGAACCGATCACTCGACCGGCGCCGAAGAGGCTTTCGCCCGTCGCCAGATCAGTCGTGCTGCCGGGGACGGACAGTGCCGCCCTCGATGTGGCGAGTGCTTCTCTGGTGGCGCTTCCCATTGGTTAAATCTTTCCTGCTACTGGTGCTTCGCTGGCTTCGAGTTCAGCCAGGAAACGATCGACGATGGCGCTGGCCTTTGCGTCGTCAGAAAGGCTTTCACCGATGACGCCCGAGGCGAGGTCAATTGCAAGGGTGCCGACCTCACTGCGGAGCGACACGACTGCGGCCTGACGTTCGGCTTCGATCTGCGTCTTGGCACTGGCCGCGATGCGACCGGCCTCAGCCGCAGCCTGCTCCTTGTGCTCAGCGACGATGCGCTGGCCGTCGGTGCGGGCCTGGTCACGAATGGCAGCGGCTTCGGCGCGAGCGTCAGCGAGCTGGGCCGTGTACTGCACGAGTGCAGCTTCGGCCTTGCGCTGGGCGTCGTCCGCCTTGGCGATGTTGCCCTCGATGGCTTCTGCACGGTCGTCAAGAAGCTTCTGCATCTTCGGGAGCACGAGCTTCCAGAAGAAGAACAAAATCACGACAAAGCAGACCGCCGACCAGATGATGTCGTACCACTCTGGAATTAGCGGGTTCTTCGCCGCTTCTTCAGTCGCGGCTGCAATTACTGCGTGAAGCATCATGCCTCCTAACTAAGTAGTGAAGAGGACTAGTTCGTGAAGATGAAGTAGGTGGCGATGCCGATGAAGGCGAGCGCCTCGGTGAAGGCGATACCGATGTACATCAGCACCTGCAGGCGGCCGGCCAGTTCAGGCTGACGCGCGACACCCTCGATGGTCTTGCCAACGACGATACCTACACCGATTGCCGGGCCGATGGCTGCGAGGCCATAACCGACGGTCGCGATGTTTCCGCTGATTTCCGCGAGAACGGTTGTTGCGTCCACGTGTGTTTCCTTCCGTAGTGGTGAATTCGGCGATCGCCGGATTCGTAAAGTGTCTAGTGTTCCTCAGCCAGCGCGAGCTGGATGTAGACGGCGGTGAGTAGGGCAAAAATGTAAGCCTGGAGGACGGCAATCAGCACTTCGAACAGCGTGAAGGCGAAGCCGAAGACGAGGGTGCCAGCGCCGAAGAGCTTGAACCCGCCATCCGCAGTGAAGAAGAAGAACTGGGTGGCGCTGAAGAACAGCACGAGCAGAAGGTGTCCGACGATCATGTTCATCATCAGTCGAAGCGTAAGGGTGACCGGTCGCACCAGGAACGTCGAGATGAATTCAATCGGCGTCACGATGATGTACAGGGCCGGCGGAACTCCGGGCGGGAAGAGCGAGTTGCGGAAGAACTTCGCAGGGCTCTTCTTGACGCCGGCGTAGATGAAGGTTCCGTAGGAAATGACACCGAGCAGCAGCGGAACCCCGATCACCGAGGTACCGGCGATATTGAGGAACGGGATGATGCCCGTGATGTTCATGAACAACACCATGAAGAAGATGGTCGTCAGAAGCGGCAGAAAACGCTTGCCGTCTTTCTTACCGAGCAGGTCTTCGGCGATATTGACGCGAACGAAGTCGAGTCCCATTTCGGCCAGGCTCTGGCCGCGGGTCGGAATGATCTTCATGCGACGCGTACCAAGCCAGAACACCAGCATCAGAACCGCAACCGCGAGGAAGCGAATCAGGATAATGCGGTTGATCTCGAACGGAGTATCGGCAAAGAAGATTACATCGGGGAAGAACTCATTGATGGAGGGACCGTGGAATTCACCGTCGTCGGTGGCAGACGGGACCATCAGGTTTACGGCGATTTTTAGCAGCGCTTTCTCCTGTTTCGGGGCGGTGAGCTCTGCTCGCGCATCGACGAATATGGGCAGGTTCACTACGCTGTAAAGCATGTGCAAACCGGGGTTGGATCGGTGTTTACTCTAGCAAAGATCAGGCGCTGCGCCGAATCGAGAGCGGGATGGGTCGAGGCTTGGGTGCCAAGATCAGTCGTCGATGGGTGCAGGGGGCAACGTGACGTCACTCGTATAGGGCATTCGACTCTTCATCACCACGACCGCATCGACCACGAGGGAGCCGATCACTCCGGCAATGATGCAGAAGAACAGCACCATTGGCTGGATCCAGGCGCGGTCCTGCAGCAGCACCAAAAGCACCAGGAAGACGACGAACTTGAGCAGCCAGCCGCCCATGATGATGCCAAAGAATCCACCGATGGCGGATTCGTTTCCGGCCACGCGGTTGGCCAGGAGAATACTGCCGGCCGTGATCCCCATGAAGGCGACCGACATGGCCGTTCCGATCAGAGCGCTGAGCACCCCGGTACCGCCGTCGACGACAAAGCCCACAATGGATCCGACCACCGCGATGGCCACGGCGACGTAGACGCCGTAGATCAGGATGCGACGCAGCACGGGGATCGAGGTGGGCTGGGTGGGGGCGGGCGTGTTGGTGCTGGTCATGCGTTCTCCTCGGCAGGCGTCGCCGCGGGGGCGGTCGCTCGTGTCGTTGCGGGGTCGGATAGTACGGGTGTGTCTGTGGTGTCCTGGGCCGCGACGTCGAGCGGGTCGAGCTGATTCAGAACGACCACCGGCAGCGGCGCCGACTGGCTGGCCCACTCGCCGGTCTTGCGGCGACCGAGGGGGGCGAGGGTGACGATGGTGCAGATCAGGAGCGAGGTCACCAGGAAGATGGTGGCGTAGCCGGTGGGAAGACCGAGGTAAACCGGCAGGATGTAGTAGAGCAGGCATCCGATGGATGCTGCTGCTGTCCACCCATAGAAGATCAGCACGGCATGCAGGTGGGAATGTCCCATATCGAGCAAGCGGTGGTGCAGGTGTTTTCGGTCGGCACTGAAGGGGGACTTGCCCGCGTGTACCCGGCGGAGGACGGCGAGCCCGAAGTCCAGCAGCGGGATGATCATGATCGCCAGGGGCAGCAGGAGGGGAATGAAGGCCGGGAACAGCTGGGAACGATTGAGGGAGGTCAGGTCGATCTGCCCGGTGATGGCTATCGCACTCGTGGCCATGAGCAGGCCTACCAGGAGCGCACCGGCGTCGCCCATGAACATCTTCGCTGGATGCCAGTTCAACGGCAGGAACCCCACACAGGCGCCGACCAGGATGGCAGCAATCAGCGAGGCGAGGTTGAAGTAGTTGGTCGGCGAGGTGTCACGCACGAGCAGGTAGCTGTACAGAAAGAACACGCCGTTGGCGATGAGGGCGACGCCGGTGACGAGACCGTCGAGGCCATCGATGAAGTTGATCATGTTCATGACGACGACGATGGCGACGACCGTGACGACGATCGACGTCCAGCCGCTCCAGACCGTCAGTCCGCCGATCGGCAGGGAGTAGATCTGCACGCCCTGCCAGGCCACGAGCCCGGCGGCGATGAATTGGCCGGCGAGTTTCGTCATCCAGTCGAGGTCCCAGATGTCGTCGGCCACCCCGACCAGCACGATCAGCAGCGCTGCGCCGAGGATCGCGAGGATCTGCTGCGGGTCGGCAAAGACCAGGCGCAGCGGTGCGAATGCCCCGGCCGTGAGGTAGGCGATACCGAATGCGACCAGGATGCCGAGGAACATGGCGATTCCGCCGAGGCGCGGCGTCGGGCGGGTGTGCACGTCACGTTCCCGAATCTTTGGGTAGAGACGGTACTTGTGGCTGAGCTTGTAGACGACGATCGACAGCCCGAAGGTGACGATCGCCGAAACGAGCGCGAGCAGAATGAATACTGTCATGGGCTACCGGCTGGTATCCGTATCGTCCTGGGAGGGTGCGGAGAGCGTGGGTGCCGCATCCGTTTCGCCTGCATCGGCGGGATCGACCGCTGCGTCGGGCGCCGCTGTCTCGGGCGCCGCCTCCGGGGCCAGCAGTGCGGCGATGACGTCGGAGATCGCGTCTCGGGAGATGACCCCGGAGCGCACGATGTGCAGCAGACCGCCGTTGGTCTCAAAGCCGGTCGCGTCGACGATGGTCGAGGAGCCCTCACCAGCCAGTCCGAAGGCGCTTTCATAGGTGTTGCCGGCCGTTCCGCCGTCGAGATAGATCTCAACGCTTTCGCCGAGGGCGGCCTCGGCGGAAAGCGCGTCGAGGGCGGCGGGCGCGCCGCTGAGGTTCGCGCTCGACACCGCGAGCGGGCCGGTTGCGGCGAGCAAGTCGAGCGCGACCTGGTTGCTCGGCATGCGCAGGGCCACGGTGCCGCGGGTTTCGCCGAGATCCCAGACCAGCGACGGCTGGGCGTGGACGATGACGGTTAATCCGCCCGGCCAGAACGCCGCGACCAGATCGCGAACGGGCTGCGGTACGTCGACGGCGAGGGCATCGAGGGTGCTGACGGTGGGAATCAGCACGGGCGGCGGCGACTGGCGCCCGCGCCCCTTCGCGTCCAGGAGCAGCTGTACGGCTTCGGCATTGAACGCGTCGGCGGCAACCCCGTAGACGGTGTCGGTGGGGATGACGACGAGGGCCCCTCGGCCGATCGCCGACCGCGCCAGTGCGATGGCCGCCTGGTATTTCGATTGGTTCGTGTCGGACTCGCCCGTGTCCGAGTCGCTCGTGCAGTCGTAGATACGTGTCATTTCCGGCAATTCTAACCCAGCGCGGTTGTGAGAAGCGGATTCCACGGCCACCGGTTGCGTCGCGCGTCGCTCAGGGGTGCAACGCCGTGGTCGCCCGGTCGCGACTCGTGTAGTCACGGTGGGTGGCCGGGGCGCGCCAACCGTCCGCGGTTAGCAGAGCCCGGATAGCCACTCCCTGCAGTTCCCCGTGTTCGATCACGAGCACACCGCCCGGTCGCAGCAGGCGCAGGCCGGTCGCCGATACGCTTCGCACCACGTCGAGGCCGTCCGGACCACCGAACAGGGCATGGGCCGGATCGAACAGGCGCACCTCGGGGTCGCGGGGAATCGCATCCGCTGGAATGTACGGGGGATTGGAAATGACGACGGCGACCGTGCCGTTGAGTTCGACGAAGGCGTCGGCGAGGTCACCGAAGGTGAGGGTGGCGTTGGGGGCAGCGACCTCCGCGAAGTTGCGAGAGGTCCACGGGTACGCTTCCGCCGAGTTCTCGACGGCGAAGATACGGGCGTGCGGCACCTCTGTGGCCAGGGCCAGAGCGATGGCGCCACTGCCGGTGCCGAGGTCGACACCGATCGGCTCCGCGTCGGGCATCGATCGCAGCGCGTCGATAGCGAACTGGGCGACCTGCTCGGTTTCGGGGCGAGGCACGAAGACACCCGGTCCAACGTTGAGGGCCAGCGACCGGAAGGGGGCGCGCCCTGTTATGTGCTGCAGGGGCTCGCGGGCGCTGCGGCGGGCCAGCAGGAGGTCGATGGTGACTGCATCCGCTTTGCTGACGGGTTTGGCCAGGATGCTGGCGGCCTGCACTTCGCCGCGGCTTTGACCGAGCACGTGGCCGATCAGCAGGTCGGCGTCAACCTCCGGGTCGGTGATTCCGGCGGCGCCGAGCCGGGCAATCGCCTGGTTTCTCAAGGAGGTGACGGTGGGAGGCAGGGCAGAATCTGAAGAAGGCACGTAGTGAAATGTAACGCACCCGACCGTTGACGGCCGTGGGCCATAGGCTGGAGAAGGCCCTACACACCAAATTTTGCCGAAGATCACCGAATGAAAGTTGCTCACGTGCCCAAGATCTATTCCGACATCACCGAAGCCGTCGGTGGGACCCCCCTCGTCAAGCTGAACCGTTTGACCGCCGGGCTCGGCGCCACCGTTCTCGCCAAGCTCGAGTTCTACAACCCCTCCAGCAGCGTGAAGGACCGCATCGGCGTCGCCATCATCAACGCGGCCGAGAAGGATGGCTCGCTCAAGCCGGGCGGCACCATCGTTGAAGCGACCAGCGGCAACACGGGCATCGCCCTGGCTATGGTCGGCGCAGCCCGTGGCTACAACGTCATTCTGGCCATGCCGGAGACGATGAGCAAGGAACGTCGCGTCATGATGCGCGCTTACGGCGCCGAGATCGTGCTGACCTCCGGTGCCGACGGTATGCGCGGCGCGGTCGAGAAGGCCGCCGAGATCGTTTCCAACACCCCGGGCGCCGTTCTGGCCAGCCAGTTCACGAACCCGGCCAACCCAGCCATCCACCGCGCGACCACCGGCGTGGAGATCTGGAACGACACCGAGGGCACCGTCGACATTCTCGTCGCGGGCATCGGCACCGGCGGCACCATTTCCGGCACCGGCGGCTATCTCAAGGAGCAGAAGCCAGGCCTCAAGGTCGTCGGCGTTGAGCCGATTGACTCCCCCATTCTCTCCGGTGGCAAGCCCGGCCCGCACAAGATTCAGGGCCTCGGTGCGAACTTCGTGCCGGAAACTCTGGACCGTCAGGTCTACGACTCGATCACCGATGTCACCCTGGCCGACTCGCTCGCCACGGCACGCAAGCTCGGTACCGATGAGGGCATCCTCGGCGGCATCTCCGGTGGCGCTGCCGTCTGGGCCGCGCTCGAGCAGGCGAAACTGCCCGAGAACAAGGGCAAGACCATCGTCGTCATCATTCCCGGCTTCGGCGAACGGTACATCTCAACCGTGCTGTACGAAGACCTGCTCGACTAAGCCGTCAGCCCCTCCATGAATCCCCCAGAGTCAGTGAGCGTTTTCGAGCGCCTCCGCGAAGACATCGCAACGGCGCGCACCCACGACCCGGCCGCGCGCAGCAACACCGAGGTCTTCCTTGCCTACAGTGGGCTGCACGCGGTCTGGTCGTATCGGATCGCGAACCGTCTGTGGCGTCGTGGACTACACCTGCTGGCCCGCCTGATATCTCAGGTGACCCGGTTTCTGACCGGAATTGAGATTCACCCGGGGGCAACCATCGGGCGTCGCCTGTTCATTGACCACGGCATGGGTGTCGTGATCGGTGAAACGGCCGTGCTCGGGAACGATGTGATGCTGTACCACGCGGTGACGCTGGGCGGCAAGAGCCGGCACGGGCATTCACGCGGCGTGCGGCGGCATCCGTTTCTCGAAGACGGAGTCACCGTGGGAGCTGGCGCCAAGGTCCTCGGCCCGATCACCATCGGTGCCTGGAGCACGATCGGCTCGAACGCGGTCGTAACCAAAGATGCCCCGCCGCGGTCGCTGCTCGTGGGGGTGCCGGCGACGATACGCCCGCAGACGCCCGCGACGGTCGAGTCCGCCCGCGGAGGCACTCTGGAGCCCGAGTACTACCTCTAGAATACGACCGGGCCCGGGCCTGGAAAGTAGGCCCATGTTCTATCGTGGGCCCGCTTTCCGGGCCCGGGCCCGGTTAGGTTAATGCGAGTGCTACTCGGGGTCGCCGAGCTCGGCCAGGCGGGTTTCCTCGTCGGCGTGGATGCAGGAGTCGATCACGGGGCCGAGGGCTCCGTTCATGACGGCGTCGAGGTTGTAGGCCTTGTAGCCGGTACGGTGATCGGCGATGCGGTTCTCCGGAAAGTTATAAGTGCGGATGCGCTCGGAGCGATCCATGGTACGAATCTGCCCCTTGCGCACAAGCGAGGCCGCCGCGTCGATTTCTTCCTGCTGACGCGCCAGAACCCGGGCCCGCAGCACGCGCATCCCGGCTTCCTTGTTCTGCAGCTGCGACTTCTCGTTCTGCATGGCCACCACGATTCCGGTCGGAAGGTGGGTGATGCGCACGGCGGAGTCGGTGGTGTTGACCGACTGGCCACCGGGACCGCTCGAACGATACACGTCGATCTTGAGGTCGTTCGGGTGCAGCTCGACTTCTTCGGGCTCGTCAACCTCGGGGAAGACCAGCACGCCGGCCGCCGACGTGTGAATGCGTCCCTGCGACTCGGTCGCCGGTACGCGCTGCACGCGGTGCACGCCGCCCTCGTACTTCAGGTGCGCCCAGACACCGTCGGCAGGGTCGCTCGAATTGCCCTTGATAGCGAGCTGGATGTCTTTGATGCCGCCAAGATCGCTCGAAGTCTGCTCGATGATCTCGGTTTTCCAGCGATTGGACTCGGCGTAGTGCAGATACATGCGCAGCAGATCGGCGGCGAACAGTGCCGATTCGGCACCGCCCTCCCCCATCTTGATCTCCATGATCACGTCGCGGGCGTCGAGTTCGTCGCGCGGAATCAGCAGGCGTCGCAGCTTCTCAGCCGTAACATCAAGCTGTTCCACCAAATCCGGAATCTCTTCGGCGAAGGCAGCGTCTTCGTCAGCGAGTTCACGAGCGGCTTCGAGGTTATCTTCAACCGCTTTCCACTCGTGGTACGCCGCGATGATGCGACTCAACTCGGCATAGCGCCGGTTGACCTTTTTCGAACGGGCCGGATTCGCGTGCAGCTCCGGATCCGCCAACTGCGACTGCAGGTCGTCGTGCTCGGCCAGCAGCGTGAGGACGGATTCGAACATTACTTATCCTTGTCTGACCCGTTCAGGGTCGGCATCGACTTCTGAACCTGCATGAGGAATTCCACGTTCGAGGAGGTCTCCTTGAGACGGCCGAGGATGAGTTCGAGCGCCTGCTGCTGCTCGAGCCCGGCGAGGGCGCGACGCAGCTTCCAGGTGACCTTGACTTCATCCGCGCTCATCAGCATTTCTTCGCGGCGGGTGCCCGACGCGTTCACGTCGACGGCGGGGAAGATGCGCTTGTCGGCCAGCTGGCGGGACAGGCGCAGTTCCATGTTGCCGGTGCCCTTGAACTCTTCAAAGATGACCTCGTCCATCTTGGAGCCGGTCTCCACGAGCGCGGAGGCGAGAATGGTGAGCGAGCCACCGTTCTCAATATTGCGCGCCGCACCGAAGAAACGCTTCGGCGGATACAAAGCGGATGCGTCGACGCCGCCGGAGAGGATGCGACCGGAGGCCGGGGCCACCAGGTTGTAGGCGCGGCCCAGTCGGGTGATCGAGTCGAGCAGAACGACGACGTCGTGGCCGAGCTCGACCAGACGCTTGGCACGCTCGATGGCGAGTTCGGCGACGGTGGTGTGGTCTTCGGCCGGACGGTCGAAGGTGGAGGCGATGACCTCACCCTTCACCGTTCGCTGCATGTCGGTGACCTCCTCTGGACGCTCGTCAACCAGAACGACCATGAGGTGAACCTCAGGGTTGTTGGTGGCGATGGCGTTCGCGATCTGCTGCATGACGATGGTCTTGCCGGCCTTGGGCGGTGCAACGATCAGGCCGCGCTGGCCCTTGCCGATCGGAGCGACGAGGTCGATGATGCGCTGGGTGAGCTTGCCCGGCTCGGTTTCGAGGCGCAGGCGCTCCGTCGGGTACAGCGGCGTGAGCTTGTGGAAGTCGACACGGGCCGCGGCCTCTTCAACGGTCTGACCGTTGATCGAGTCGACCTTGACGATGGCGTTGTACTTCTGTCGGCCGGACTGGTCACCCTCGTGCGGCTGGCGAATGGAGCCGACGACGGCGTCACCCTTGCGCAGGTTGTACTTCTTGACCTGACCGAGCGAGACGTAGACGTCGCTCGCACCGGGCAGGTAGCCGGAGGTGCGCACGAACGCGTAGTTGTCGAGCACGTCCAGGATTCCGGCGACGGGAATGAGTACGTCATCGTCGTTGACCTCGGGCTCGAAGTCATCGCCCTGGTTTGGGCCGCGACGCTTGCGGTCACGGTACCGGTTGCGGTTGCCGCGGCCATTCATGTCGTCGTCGAGACGGTCGGGACCCTGGTTACGGTCCTGGCCACGGTCGTTCTGACCCTGATTGCGGTCCTGATTGCGGTCCTGGCCCTGATTACGGTCCTGATTGCGATCCTGGCCCTGATTGCGATCGGCCTGCGCCTGCGCGCGCTCCTGATTGCGTTCCTGGTTGCGCTCATTGCGCGCCTGACGCTGACTCTGTGCGCGGGTCAGGCCCTCGTCGTTTGAGCCGTTCTGGTTGCGGTCGTTCTGGTTGTTCTGATCAACCTGGTTACGGTCGGCGACCTGCGCACGATCGCCACCGCGGCTGCGGCTGCGGCTGCGGCCCTGGCGCGGCGCGTTCGCCTCGTTGGAGTCATCGGTCGATTCGTTTGAGTCGTCTACTGCCTCGACCTGCGGGGCCGCTGCGTCGGCGGGCACCTCGACCGGCGCGGCACTGTCGGTGCCAGCATCGGCTGCGGGAACGTTGCGCTGCGACGACGCCCGACGGGACGGACGGCGGGCTGCCGGTGCAGTCTCGGCTGGCGTGCTCTCGGCCGGGACGCTGTCGGTCGGGGCGCTGTCAGCGGCTGCGCTGTCGGTCGGGGCGCTGTCAGCGGTGTTGAGGACGACGGCGGCCGCACCATCGAGGTGAACCGGCGCAACCTGCACGCGCTTGCGCGCCTGGCGAACCGGCTTGTCGGTGACCGGTTCGGTGTTCTCGCCGGTGTTTTCAGAAGCGGATGCGGCAGCATCCGCTGTCGGCGCGCTAGCGGCGGCCGCAGCGCCACGGGCGTTGCGTGCAATACGAGAGCCGGCGGCCGGAGCGTCGGGAAGGATAATGCCGAATCCGGAGCTGGCGTCGGCATTGACGTGGGATTTGGCGGGAGCGGCGGTGCTGGTGCTGGCACGACGAGGCGCACGCTTACGCGGAGCAGCATCGATGGCCTCGGCGAGGCTCTCGACCGGTGCGGACTCGGCCGGCAACGACTCAACTACGGAAGCAACATCAAGGGGAGCAACGGTCAGGGCCGGAGCAGGGTTACTGGCCTGTTCAGTGCTGGTCTGCTCGGTATCGGCCTGTTCGGTGCCGGACCGAGCCGTTTCGATTGCGTCCACGAGTTCTCCTTTACGAAGCTTGGAAGCGCCGGAGATTCCCAGCTCGAGAGCCAGAGCCTGAAGCTCGGACACGCGAAGGGTACTGAGACGGGGAAGATCCGAGCCAGTGGCGCGGAGGTTGACATCAGTCACGAAGGGGGTTCCTTTCCCCTGCCGAACAAAAATTCAGGCCAGGAGATGTATGCAGCGACGAATGCGCTGCGGGTGATCCAATCCGACAAGTGGAGGGGATTGGTGTAAACACACACAGCTACGCACGAAATCGCAATAGCAGTGAGGTACAGGGAATGCACCGGATGTCGCCGGAGGCGGTTTCTATCGGGTGCGCTTCAACCATAGCACTCCACCACCAGTCGAATCGCCAGTCGGGCCGACGCGCACGAGGCACGTCAGCCCGATCAGAACGAGCGTTACGCGGCGCTCTCGGCCGTGCTCGCGGAAGCGAGCGGATGCACGGTGGCACCCTGCACATCAACGGCGAGCATGAGCGCGCGCCACGGGGTGTCTGACTGGCTCGCGACGAGTTCGGCTGCGACCAGACGCTGGCCCGGGTCACTCGCCAGCACCAGAATGGATGGACCGGCACCGGACACGACGGCCGCGAAGCCGGCTTCGCGCAGCAGGGTGATGAGCTTATTCGTCTCCGGCATGGCAGCGGCGCGGTAGCTCTGGTGCAGCTTGTCCTCGGTCGCGGCCAGCAGCAGCTCCGGGCTCTGAATCAGCGCGGCGATCAGCAGCGCAGAGCGCGACAGGTTGAAAACGGCGTCCTCGTGCGGCACGGAAGCTGGTTGCAGGCTGCGCGCAAGCGCGGTGGACATCTCCTGCTCAGGAACGAACACGAGAGGCTTGACGCCGCGGTGCACAACGAGCTTTTTGTGACGCGGGCCCTCGGGGGTGGTCCAGGCGATGGTCAAACTCCCAAACAGTGCGGGGGCGACGTTGTCCGGGTGCCCTTCCATCTCGGTGGCGAGTACGAGCAGCATTTCGGCGTCGATGTCGACCACGCCCTCCAGCAGTCCCTTGGCCGCCATGATGCCCGACACGATGGCCGCACCGGAGGAGCCGAGGCCGCGACCGTGCGGAATGACGTTGTGCGCGACGATGTTGAGCCCGGGCATGGGCTGACCCACGGCCTCGAAGGTGTGGATGATCGCACGCACGACGAGGTTGCTCTCGTCGGTGGGCACCTCACCGGCGCCCACTCCGTGCACCTCGACAAAGACACCGGGTTCGCTGCGCACGGTGACTTCGAGCTGGTCGTACTTGGCCAGTGCGAGCCCGAGCGTGTCGAAACCGGGGCCGAGGTTCGCCGTGGTGGCCGGCACCTGCACCGACACGGCCCGCCCAATCAGCGAGACAGAACTGGTCATGCCTTGCCCAGGCCGAGCACGCTGGCGATTTCGGCGGTGTCGACCGGAACGATGGTGGGCACGACGTCGGAGCCGTCGGCGGTGCGCAGCGCCCAGTTCGGATCCTTCAGACCGTGGCCGGTGACGGTGATCACGACGGTCGAGCCCTTGGGGATGAATCCGGCCTCGGCGCGCTCGAGCAGGCCGGCCACTCCAATAGCGGATGCCGGTTCTACGAAAATTCCGACCTCGGCCGAGAGAATGCGGTGCGCTTCAAGAATTTTTGCATCGGTGATGGCACCGAAATAGCCGTCGCTCTGCTCCCGCGCGTTCAGCGCGAGGTCCCAGGATGCCGGGTTGCCGATGCGGATGGCGCTCGCGATGGTGTCGGGGTTGTCGACCCGGTGGCCGAGCACGATCGGGGCGCTGCCGGAGGCCTGGAAACCGAACATGCGTGGCAGTTTCGTGGTGGCGCCGCGGGCGACCTCTTCGCTGTAACCGCGAAAATAGGCGGTGTAGTTGCCGGCGTTGCCGACCGGAACGAACTGAAAGTCCGGGGCGTCGCCGAGCACCTCGACGACCTCGAAGGCGGCGGTCTTCTGGCCTTCGATGCGGTCGGGGTTGACCGAGTTGACCAGGTGCACCGGGTAGTTGGTGGCGAGGTCACGGGCGATGTCGAGGCAGTCGTCGAAGTTGCCCTGCACCTGCAGCAGCTGCGCGTTGTGGGCGACAGCCTGGCTGAGCTTGCCCATGGCGATCTTGCCCTCGGGCACGAGCACAGCGGCGGTGATGCCCGCGTGGGTGGCGTAGGCGGCGGCGGAGGCACTCGTGTTGCCGGTCGAGGCGCAGATGACAGCCTTCGCGCCGTCTTCCATGGCCTTGGAGATGGCCATCGTCATGCCGCGGTCCTTGAACGACCCGGTCGGGTTCATGCCCTCGAACTTGATCCAGACCTTCGCGCCGGTGCGCGCGGAGAGCGCTGCGGCGGGGATGAGCGGCGTGCCGCCCTCCCCGAGGGTGATGATCGGGGTCTTCTCGGAGATATTCAGTCGGTCGGAGTATTCGTTCAGCACCCCGCGCCACTGGCGGCTGACGATCGCGCCGGGCTTGGTCAGATTGGTACTGGTCTCGCTTGGGCTAAACATCAGACTCCTTCAACTCTCAAAACGGATGCGACTTCGGTGACAACACTGTTGGTGGCCAGGTCCTGCACGGTGGCGGCGAGTGCGGCCTCCGTTGCGTCATGGGTCCCGATCACTAGGGTAGCCGTGGCCGAGCGTGCTGCACGACTCTTCGTTGCCATCACGGCCGGTGTCATGGACTGTTCCACGAGCGCCAACGAGACCTTGCGTTGGCCGAAGACGCTCGCGATGGTCGCGAGCACGCCGGGTTCGTCGGTGACTTCGAGGGTCACCGCGTACCGTGTGGTGACCCGGCCGATATCAAAGATGGGCAGTTCGGCGTAGGTCGACGCGGCAACGCCCGGCCCACCGGCAACGTGACGCCGCGCGATGGAGACAACGTCCCCGAGCACGGCCGAGGCCGTCTCCACTCCCCCGGCTCCGGCGCCGTAGAACATGAGGCTGCCGGCGGATTCCGCCTCGACGAAGACGGCATTGTTGGCGCCGTGCACAGCGGCCAGCGGATGGCTGCGCGGAACCATCGCCGGGTAGACCCGTGCCGACACCCCGTCGACGCCGTTTTCATCGGTGACCCGTTCGCAAATGGCGAGCAGCTTCACGACATAGCCGGCCTTGCGCGCCGATTCAATCTGCGCGGGGGTGACCGACTCAATGCCTTCACGGTAAACGGATGCCAACGGCACCGTCGTGTGAAATGCCAGACTCGCCAGAATGGCCGCCTTCTGCGCGGCGTCGTATCCGCCGATGTCGGCCGTCGGATCGGCCTCGGCGTAACCGAGCGCGGTCGCCTCGGCCAGCGCGTCTTTGAGACTGGACCCATCGGTGTCCATCCGGTCGAGAATGAAGTTCGTGGTGCCGTTCACGATGCCGAGAATGCGCTTGACTTGATCGCCGGCGAGGCTCTCCCGCAGCGGACGCACGATGGGGATGGCCCCAGCCACCGCGGCCTCGTAGTTGATTTGGGCGCCGACCTGATCGGCGGCCGCGAACAGCTCGGGTCCGGCTTGGGCGAGGAGCGCCTTGTTGGCGGTGACAACATCCGCTCCACTATTGATCGCCAGCAAAATGTGGCTGCGAGCCGGCTCGATGCCGCCCATCAGCTCGATCACGATGTCTGCGCCGAGAATAAGCTCTTCGGCGTTGGTGGTGAACAGGTCGCGGGGCAGGTCGACCGTGCGTTCCGCGTTCACGTCGCGCACCGCGATGCCGACCAGTTCGAGGGTGGCGCCGACGCGGTTGGCCAGTTCAGGGCCCTGTTCCAGCAACAGGCGGGCTACCTGGGCCCCCACGTTGCCACCGCCGAGGAGCGCGACGCGCAGATTGCGGTATTCGATCTTCAAGATTCTCCTCCATTGGCCGGGCCCGTCGAAGGC
The DNA here is from genome assembly GCF_004404045.1 of Cryobacterium sp. Hh11. NCBI lineage: Bacteria > Bacillati > Actinomycetota > Actinomycetes > Micrococcales > Microbacteriaceae > Cryobacterium > Cryobacterium sp. Hh11. The sequence continues at coordinate 32,801 of NZ_SOHF01000012.1, forward strand.
ATCCCGGTGTCCCGCGCGAGCAGGTCGGCTATCGTTTCGCCGCGCACGAGCACCCGCGCCGTGCCATCCAGCACGGCAACGACGGGCGCGCGGCCCTGGTAGTTGTAGTTGTTGGACAAAGCCCAGCAGTAGGCGCCGGTGGCCGGCACCGCGAGCAGATCGCCGGGGGTCACATCATTCGGCAGATAGTCGGCGTCGACGACGATGTCGCCGCTCTCACAGTGCTTGCCGGCGATGCGCACGAGCACCGGCTCGGCCGTCGACACCCGATCGGCGAGGCGTACCGCATAGTCGGCCCCATAGAGGGCCGGGCGAACGTTGTCGCTCATGCCGCCATCGACGCTGACGTAGAGGCGCTGCGTGCCCGACACGTCGACCGCTTTGGTGGTGCCGACACGGTAGAGGCTCACGCCGGCGCGTCCGATGATGACGCGGCCCGGTTCGAACGCGACGACCGGCAGCGGGATGTTCAGCCGCGCGCACTCGGTGGCGACGATGTCGGCCAGGGCTTCGGCGAGCTCTCGAATCGGCGTGGGTTCGTCGGCGCTCGTGTAGGCGATGCCGAAGCCACCACCGAGGTTGAGTTCGGGCACCGGGCCGTCTTTGAGCAGGACCGCGTGCAGGTCGAGCAGCCGGGCGGCCGACTCGGCGAATCCGTCTGCACCGAAGATCTGAGAGCCGATGTGGCAGTGCAGGCCGACAAAGCCCAGCGCGGGTTCCGCGCGAATCAGCGCGACCAACCTCGGTGCATCGGTAAGCACGATGCCGAACTTCTGGTCTTCGTGCGAGGTGGCCAGAAATTCGTGGGTATGGGCGTGCACGCCGCTGTTCACGCGCAGCCGCACGTTCTGCACCCGGCCGTTGCGCGCGGCGGCTTCGGCGACGCGGCCGATTTCCACCTCGCTGTCGATCACGATCGTGCCGACGCCCACCCGGGTGGCCTGGTCGAGTTCGGCGAGGGACTTGTTATTGCCGTGAAAGCCGAGCCTGGCCGGTTCGGCGCCGCCAGCCAGCGCGACGGCGAGTTCGCCACCGCTGCAGACGTCGATATTGAGGCCCGCGGCGGTGACCCAGCGCACGATCTCGGTCGACAGAAACGCCTTCCCGGCGTAATACACCTTGACGCTCGTGCCGATACGCGCGAACTCAGCCTGGAACACGGTGAGCAGCTCGCTCGCGCGGGCGCGGGCATCCGCTTCATCGATGACATAGAGAGGAGTGCCGAATTCGGCGGCGAGGGCCGAAGCCCTCACCCCGCCGATGAGGAGTTCACCGCTGGTGCTGCGGGCGGCCGTCGCCGGCCAGAGGCCGGGTGCCAGCGCGTTCGCGTCGGCGGGAAGGCGCAGCCAGTCGGGGGCCAGAGAATTAGGTTCAGTCGTCACGGGGAGTACCTCACGAGAGTCGAAGGGGAATCTCAGCGAGCGAACCCGGATTGGTCCCTGAAGCCGGAAAAATTGGTCAGCCCACGAAAGGGGCAGGCCTGACCAAATTCTACCGCCGAAGGTGATGACGATCGAATTAGTCGGCGCAGCTGCCGAGGGTGGTCAGCGACTGCACGGTGAGCCGCAAAGTGCTCGACTCCAGCGTAACGCGTGCTCGCTCGGGTGAAATGTCAACGTCGCTCAGTTCGACTCCCTCGGGCAGGTAGCTGGCCACGCAGACACCGATCGGGGCCTGCTGGAGGATGAGATTGACCAGCGGTGTTGCATCGATGTCGCCAATGCCGCTGGTGACGGTCGCTTCGGTCGGGGTGAAGTTCAGGGTATCGCCGGCGGCGCTGGCCGTGGCCGTGGCGCTGTAGCCGACATTGAACTCGAACAACCTCACCGACGCGGTCAAGGCAACGTCATTATCGCCGAGGGTCAGGACGGCGTCGGCCGGCGCGCTGCCGGAGGCCTGAACGAGCTGATTGAGGGCGGCCTCATCGAGGTCAAGGGTCGCACTGAGCGAGCCAATCGCCTTGGCCGTATTGGTCGACACATCGCGGGCAATGACATGAACGGATGCCGGCACGCCGTCAACAGTCAGCTTCGGCGCGGTCAGTTCCACCTCGTCGAAATTGCCTCCGATGAACTGGGCGATCACCGAGGTGCCGCCGATGGTCACGGTGACGTCCCCGGTCACGGAGGCGGGCATCCGCTTGCTGATTTCGGTTTCGGCACGGTCCTGGGCGAAAGCGCGCAGTCCGCTATCGACCAGGAAAAACGCGACCACGAGCAGAACGGCAAGCGTCCCCAGAATTATCAGCGGAACCAGACCGCGACGTTTGCGCTTGGCCACGATTACATACGCTCCGGGGCGGTGACGCCGAGCAGGTCGAGGCCGTTGCGGATCACCTGGCTGGTCGCGTCGTTGAGCCACAGACGGGTGCGGTGCAGGTCGGTGACCGGTTCCTCGCCGAGCGGGATGACGCGGCAGTTGTCGTACCAGCGGTGGTAGTAGCCGGCGACCTCTTCGATGTAGCGGGCGACGCGGTGCGGCTCTCGCAATTCGGCGGCCTGGGCGACGATGCGCGGGTATTCCTGCAGCACGCCGAGCAGCGCGGATTCGCTGTCGTGCACGAGCAGCTCCGGCGAGAACACCGAGCGCTCGACGCCGCTCGCTGCCGCATTGCGGGCGACCGAGCAGGTGCGGGCGTGGGCGTACTGCACATAGAAGACCGGGTTGTCGTTCGTCTTCTTGCCGAGCAGGTCGAGGTCGATATCGAGCTGCGAGTCGCTGTTCGAGCGCACCAGGGCGTAGCGGCCGGCATCAACACCGACGGCGTCGACGAGGTCGTCCAGGGTGACGATGGTGCCGGCACGCTTACTCATGCGCACCGGTTCGCCGTCTTTGAGCAGGTTGACCATCTGGCCGATCAGAATCTGCAGGTTCACGCCGGGCTCGTCACCGAAGGCTGACACCATCGCCATCATGCGGCCGACATAACCGTGGTGGTCGGCGCCGAGCATGATCAGGCACTGGTCGAATCCGCGCTCACGCTTGTCGAGGTAGTAGCCGAGGTCGCCCGAAATATAGGCGGGTTCACCGTTGGAGCGGATGATCACCCGGTCACGATCGTCGCCGAAGGTGGTGGTGCGCAGCCAGATGGCGCCATCCGCTTCGAAAATATGACCCTGTTCGCGGAGGCGTTCGATGGCGCGGTTGACGGCGCCGGATTCGTGCAGCGAGTCTTCGTGAAAATACACGTCGAAGTCGACGCCGAAACCGTGCAGCTTGTCCTTGATCTCGGTGAACATGAGGTCGACACCGATCGAGCGGAACACTTCCTGCTGCTCGTCGCGGGGCAGGGCAGCGACGTCGCCGTCGTACTTCGCAAGCACGTTGGCCGCGATATCGCCAATGTACGCTCCGCCGTAGCCGTCTTCGGGAGTCGGCTCGTCGAGGTAGCTCGCCAGCACGCTGCGGGCAAAGCGATCGATCTGCGAGCCGTGGTCGTTGAAGTAGTACTCGCGGGTGACGTCGGCGCCCTCGGCTTGCAGTACGCGGGCGAGGCTGTCGCCGACCGCGGCCCAGCGCACGCCGCCCATGTGGATCGGGCCGGTGGGGTTGGCCGAGACGAATTCGAGGTTGATTTTGAGACCGTCGTAGAGGTGGCCGGTGCCGTAGACCTCGCCCAGGTTGACGATGGTCCTGGCGAGCGCGCCGGCCGCCGCAGCCTCGAGACGGATATTGATGAAGCCGGGGCCGGCGATTTCAACGGATGCGACATCGCTCAGCTGTTCGAGACCGGCGGCCAACTCCGCGGCGATTTCACGCGGGTTGGCGCCGAGCGGCTTGGCGATCTTCAGCGCGATGCTCGAGGCCCAGTCACCGTGGTCGCGATTGCGCGGGCGTTCGACGGCGACGTCGGCGAGGGTGAGTCCGAGGTCTACCCTTGCCGTGTCAGCCTCGCGTCGGCGTTCGCTGACGTCCTGGATGAGATCGAAAAGGGACTGGGAGAGTTCGGCAGGAGTCACTGAACAATCGTACCGGCCCCTCCTGTTGGTAAGGTCAACACGTGACTGATACCCGCGTCTACCCCTCATTTGCCCGCACCGTTCCTCGCTTTGCGCGGCGTCGGGCAGGCCTGGTGCTCGCCGGTGGCGCTCTGTTCGCGCTCGTTCTGAGCGGCTGCGCCAGTGGCGACGAGCCGACACCGACGGATTCTGCGGCGGCGACGAGCACGGCATCCGCTGAACCGACCGAGAGTGCAGCGCCCTCGTCATCGCCGACGCCGACCCCGGAAGCGACCGGTTCTCCGATCGAGCGAGCCTGCGATGAGCTGCTCACCCTGCAGGATCTCTACGATTTCAACCCGAATTACGGCACCGCGCCGAGCTTCGCCCCAGCCGCCGGTGGCTTGGCCGAGTCTGCGCTTGACTACAACGGACTCGCCTGCGGCTACTCGAACCAGACTAGTGGCGAGCTCATCGAGCTCTCGCTGGTGGCGCCGAACGACGTCTTGATGACCACGCTCAAGCAGCAAGCGGATGCCGACAGCCAGGCCGTGCCCACTTACGGAACCCCGCCGACCGTCGACGGCTTCTTTGAATACGCCGCCGCCGGCAGCGGCCAGGCACAGGTCTTCACGGGAACCTACTGGGTCACCTTGAGCTCGCCAGCCTTCATCGAGCCGGGCGACTCCGAGCGCCTCATGTCGGCGGTGCTCGGTCACCTCGGGTAGCTGCTAACCTTGAATCACCCTGGCCCCCATAGCTCAGGGGATAGAGCACTGCCCTCCGGAGGCAGGGGCGGCAGTTCGAATCTGCCTGGGGGCACATCTGTCACGTGACAGTCCAGTTCGGACTATTGCCACCTACTTCGGACAATCCGGCTATCAAGTTCGTTGAAAGTCATGTCGTTGTCATGAGCAGACGTGACCCGAACGCGGTCCTCAGCCTGTCGCAGTTGACGTGCCTTGGCGGGATTTCCTTACGCGACAGGTCAAACGGGACAAATTCGCTCAGACGGTGTGCGGGGCCCTGTCTTGGCGGGGGCGTTCCCGTATGAGGTCCGGCTTACGGGACGCTTTTCAGGTCTTGCCGAACCGGTAGGCCGTGGGGCCTTTGCCGTGCACCCGCCAGTCGTAGACCGTGGAGATCCGGATGCCCAGGTATGCCGCCAGCTCGTGGACGTCCATCAGAGGCTCCAGCCCAGTCGTCGATGGGAGGAGAAGTTGGGTAGTCGTCGTGGATGCTCATATCCAGAAGGTGCGCAAGACGATCCCGGACGATCCCGGACGATCGGGAGGGACCGAAACCGACCTCAGCGCCTCGGACGACAGGGCCGGCTCAGCGGCCCCGAAAGGGTCAAAATGATCAGGTAGTGATGACACAATCAAATCTCTTAACCAAAAAAGTCCCGGAAACCCCTTAAACCAGAAATCGCTCCTGAGAAGCCTCAGGAGCGATTTCTTTTTGTTTCGACCGGACCGTGTCGTGAAGAGTTTCTCGAACGGCCCTGTGGTCGGGCTGACAGATTTTGTACCGGCGACCCCCGAAGGTTTAGGCCTTAAAGGATGACCATGCGAACCACTTTGAGCGCTGTCCTTTACGCGCCTCGGCGACCAGACATCGAACGCACCAGGAACGCAATCACCGCAAGCACCAAGAGAATGATGCCAACCCACAATAAGAAATTCAGCGACTGCACAAAACCGCCAGTCAGCAGGAGGACGACCGCGATGATGGCGACGACGATAAACAGCATGTTCATGGTGTTTCCTTTCCTATGTTCCCCGGACCCCCCAGCATACGGGGCACGTTCGCTATTCCTTGAACACGTCTTTCACCTGTTCGCCGGCCTGCTTGAGACTCGCCTTGGCCTGATCGGTTTTGCCTTCAGTCTCGAGCGACTTGCCCCCCGCGATCTGGCCTGCGCTCTCCTTGAGCTTTCCTCCGGCCTTTTCAGCCGCGTTCCTGATTTTGTCGGCCTCACTCATTGTTTCCACCTCACGTCACTCGAAGATAGTGAGGTTGCCGGCTAATCGGATCTTCAGCATTCCGGACGAGCCTCTTTCCGATGACGGTACTCTCGCGCCAGGGTCGCAACAATGAGCTGGACACCGGCACCGCGGTCGTGACGCACCCCGTGCTGAGAATCCCGCCCATGCGAGCGAGCGTGGCGCGTTGAGCGGTCGGGACCGGGCGCGGAGGGATGCCGTCATTGTGGACCAGCGACAGCCGTTTTGTGCGAACGCCCGCGCCCGTACTTCGCCCGGGAATCGAAGGATTACCACCCAGCGCTACTATGGGGAAAATACCCGCATTGACAATGAGCAACGATGGGGCAACAAATGCTTCTGAATTTAGCTGAGTATTAGAGCCTCTGAGCCCCACCCGATCGTGCGGTTGAGCCCCACCCGATCGTGCGGTTGGGCCCCACTGATCGTGGCGCAGAGTCCCAGTCGTGGTGTGGCTCAGGACCACTGACTATTTGAGGCTGTGAGAGCCACCCAATTGTGCGGTTCAGAGCCACCGATCGTCCGGAAGTGCGCTCAATGACACCGACAATGGTGCTGAACAGTGCGAATCACGCATCTCAACAGTGGTGCTCACCCGCACCACAGGTGGTGCCCATCGAAGCGAATAGTCATTTAGCCAGGGAACGATGCGAAAGTCAAAATGCCCTGGCGTCAAGGCATCGCAACTAGTCATCAGTCGCCGGACCTTCGAGGCGGGAGAGTAGGGCTGCGAGCGCCCGGGTGATATCCATCGCGATGGATATCGCGGCCCCCATCGACGTCGCCGGAGTGGAGTCCTTTATGTCGTCAAGCTCGGCCATGAGGGACGCAACCGCATCCGCAGCAGCGGAGTGCGCCGTCAGATCCTTATTTCCCGAATCCCAATCACGCAGCGCCGCAGCCAGCGCGTCAAGCGCCAGGCTCACCGACGGGCGCAAGTCCTCTCTCAGTTGCACCTTGATCGGGGTGCCCCACACTGCCCCGGCCAGCACCTCCGTGAGGTCCCTCACGTGAAAGGCGATGGTTTCGAGCGCAGCAAGGTCCTCGTAGTCGGCGCTCAGGTCTCGGTGGCGGTGGATTCGAGCCCGCGGATTGACTTTGCGGCTTTCGTCGGCCTGCTGCAGCGATGTTCGCAACCCGCTGGAAAGGTTGACGAGCGAGTCATTGCGCGACGCCCAGCCCTCCCGCTCCGGTGGCCAGTTCTCGGCGACGACTTCGGCGACCTCGGATAGGTGATCGGCTAGCGCTGAGCGATAGTTCGAGAGGTTCTGGCCCACGGCATTGAGGTTCAGCGCGGGAAAGACCAACATGTTGATCAGGAGCCCGACGACGATGCCGAGGCTGATTTGCACGACATAGCCGATGGAATAAGAGTCGGCATCGGGCCCCCCCACGATCAGCACGAACAAGACCGTCACGGGTATGTATTCGCGGTTGTTGCCGAACCACCCTGTCGCGGCGATCAGCGCGCCGATGCCGACGGCGACCGAAATCGTCACCACGTTCGGCTGGCTGAAGACGAGCACAGCCGCGGCGAGCACAATTCCGACTGCGAGACTGCCGAGGGTCTGCAGAGCATTCCGAACCGAGCCCATGAGCGTGGGATACATGCTCACGAGGGCGCCGAGAGGTGCGTAGTAGGGGTAGTTGTCGGCGACCCCGGGCAAGTACGGAGCGATTGACCATGAAATGCCGACGGCTACTGCGGCTTTGCCGGCCTGCAGCATGCGCGACCTGGTTATCTGCGATTTCAGCTGCCACGCCGTGCGTATAACTGGTGCCAGCGTGGTGCCTGTCATTATTGTTCCATTCGATCACCGTGCCCACCGGGCGTTCGTTGCTTCGTTACCGTACCGACCGAACCGGGGAATTTCCAGGCAGTGCACTCCGTTCGAGTTGCCCGGTCATCGTTCCCCTGTGACACAACGTCGGCGAACTCGGCCGCCAAGTAGTTTGGACCCAGATCTGTCGCTCTCGACGTTCCGTTTACGGGCGCCTATCTCGGGCCGTTGCCCTGCAGCGACGCCATGCGGCAATAGCAACGGACATCGCCATCACGCCGAGGGTGACCAGTACGAAGGTGGCAGTTGGAGTCATGCGGCTCGCTATCTCTTTCGGAACGCTCAGGTGAGCTTCTTGAGCATCTTCACCGAAGTTGTTTCGTACCCAAGCGAGTTGTAAAGCCCCCGGGCGCCGGTGTTGAATCCGAAGACGCTCAGGCCGAGAGACTGCGCTCCGTGTGAGTGTGCGTATTCCTCGCCGAGGAGCATTGCCGCTCTCCCGAAACCCTGACCACGCTGGTCAACGTTGATGACAACGTCCCAGACCCACCACGCCCCTGGATCGGCGCTGACGTCCTGTCCGATCCACAGGTATCCCACTGCGGCACCCGCCTTGTTCATGACGTGAAAGACCTCATTGCCAGGGCTCGGAGCACCATCCGGGAACAAACGAGCCATGCTCTCGACGGCTCTGCGTTGCGCTTCCTCATGCGTTCCACCCTGGGCAACCAAATCACTTACGTATTCGGTGCAGCTGCGGTCCAACCACGCTGGGAACTCGCTGGTGAGGATTCGCTGAAGGGTCACAGTCATCCGTCAATTCTTCCAGACAAGTGTCGCCGGCCAACGATTCCTGGTCGAAGCAGATTCGGTTTATGCGACCCCATCTGATGCTATATTTGTATAGCACTCTGAGGAGGGATGCCATATGCCGCAAATCAATCTCCGCGTTGACGATGAAACGGATCATCGCCTGCAATATCTGTCGGAGCGCACTGGGCGGTCGAAAACGTTTTATGCGACCGAAGCATTGACCCAGTATCTGGACGAGAACGAAGACTATCTCTTGGCCAAGGATGCGCTCGAGGAATTCACTCAGTCCAACGACGACGCCATTGACCTAGCCGATGTGGTCTGGCCTGTGTGAGCTACACGATCAGATTCACCCCGAAGGCAGCGAAGCAGGTCAGGAAACTCGACTCGGCCGCCGCGAAACGGATTCGTGATTTTCTTGAGCAGAAGCTTTCCGTACTAGACAATCCGCGCCAGCTCGGTAAAAAGCTCGTTAACGAAGAATTCTGGCGTTACCGGGTCGGCGACTACCGAATCCTCACAAATATTGACGACGATCAAATTCTCATCCTCATTGTCGAGGTTGCACATCGTCGCGAGGTCTACAACAGGCTCTAAACACAGCAACGGCGCCGCTCGACGCGCCAAGTTCGATATTGCCAGCGAAACGAGACGTGTCCCGCAGAGGGTTGGCGAATTCAACCGGTCGTCGCAACGATGGGTATTTCTGGCTCTGACAATAGTCGTTGCATCGCTTGAGCGGGTGTGATGCCGCCGAGTGTTTTGCGGGGTCGATTGTTGAGTTCGGT
>NZ_SOHF01000006.1:0-65706 GCF_004404045.1 Cryobacterium sp. Hh11
CTTGAGCCGGTTGAGGGTCTTGCGCAGGTCGTCGCTGGCGTGGGTCGCGGGTTCGGTGATCCCCATGAGGGTGTGCTCCTGTTCGTAGGCGGATGCGAGGCTGGTTTTGTCTAAGACCAAGATACCCCTTAGGGTATCAGTGTATTCAAATATGGCAGCAAACGTTTCATGATGAAAAGTAAATGAGGGCTATTCGAATGCGTGACCAACACACCAGCAGGGACGAATCACCACGGCGTGCCCCTTGGCGCGGCAAGCTGGCCGGGCTCGGCGGGGACCTGCGTCGCTGGCCCTCTCGCCGCTGGTGGGTTGCTCTGGCGACGGCATTGTTTACGGTGGTCTTCATTGCCATCCCGACGGACTTGATTGACACGCCATTCTTTTCGCGACAGATCCCGCCGACCGCCTGGTCGTGGCCGGTGCTCATCCTCAGCGCGGTATTGACGGGCATGGTCACCGCCACCTATGTGGCGTACCCGGAAGGTGCCCCGCCCAGCAGGGCCGCCGGACGATTGGGCATGGCCGGTTGGCTGGTAACGTTCTTCGCGGTGGGATGCCCCGTCTGCAACAAATTGGTTCTCCTCGCTCTCGGCACAACCGGGGCGATGCAATTCTTCGAGCCGGTCCAGCCGTATCTGGCCGCCGCGTCGATCGTCTTGCTTGGCTGGGCTCTCTATGCGCGCATGACTCGAGAAAATTCTTGCGGTCTTCCCGCTCGGACCGCTGCCGAGACAGAGGCCCTTGATCGTGTTCTCTGACCTGCAAACTTGGTCGACTAGACGCTGGATGATCACGGCCGCCGTTGCAGCAGCCGCGTTCATGGCTTTTGCCACCGGCTACGCGCCCCGGGCGGACGACGCAGACGGCGCCCTGTGGTGGACGGTCGCGGCCACCACACTCGGAGCGAGCTTGATCGGCTTGATCGTTGCCAGTTATGTCGGAACCCCCATCGGCGCCGACGCAACTCTCTGCGACACACGGTGGCCGGCTCTGGGTCTGATCGCGCTGTATCTGACCACCGAAGTGCGCTCCCTCGACCCGATAGTGAGCGGTGCTGCGCGCCCGGTTCTGGCCGCCGCTGCCCTCGCCCTGTTGATCTGGGCCCTGCGCGAACGACTGGTCAGCGAACGCCGAGCCACCACCCGCCGCGAATCGTCAGAGTCCGCTGAGGGTGAGGTCTGCACTACCTGCACGCCCTTGTTCCCGCGCTCCCGGAAAGTCACCCCAGAGCCGATCACACTGCCACCCACTGCACGCACCGGTCAGGATACCCAGCTATGAAGAAAGCACTCNTATGAAGAAAGCACTCACCGGCATCACAATCGCCGTGGCGGCACTGCTCAGCATGGCCGCCTGCGCAAGCCCCGCGCCAGCGCCCTCCATCGCTGTCACCTCCAGTACGGTCATCATCGATGTGCGCACCGCACCAGAGTATGTCGGTGGACACCTTCAGGACGCCATCAATATTGACGTGCAATCCCCGGACTTCGACACGCTGATCGCGGCGTTGCCAATCGACGGGGACTACATCATCTACTGCGCCACCGGAAACCGATCGGCTGCAGCAGTCACCCGAATGGCCAACCTCGGGTTGACCACGCTGACCGATGCTGGCGGCATCACGGACGCGTCCGCCGCCACCGGACTGGCCATCATCGTCGACAAATAAGTTCCCTATGCCCGCACTTGCTTTATACCCCACGGGGTATACTGGAGACTTCAGCTCGACCAACTAAGGAGTCACTATGTGCAGTCCCATGCGATGCGACAATTGCGGAAAAATCACTTGGACCGGATGCGGCATGCACGTCGATGAGGTTATGGCCGACGTCCCAACGAGTCAGCAGTGCACCTGCGCCACCCACCCGAACTCCTAACCACCCGCGGGCGTCGCGAAGTTCTTCACTACCAAAAGATCGTGTCGATCTCGAAACTTGCGAATACGACGCCCGCCTACGGTTCGCTGCCGCCACTTACGGGGTTCCCCTGTGAAACGAGGAGTGAGGCCAGCCCTGACTCTGCGACTGGGCCCGAACCCGTGTCGCTCAAGGTTCCGCTTGCGGTCGTTTTTCTGACGGCCGTGATGCCTCGCAGCGATGCAACCGCGGCTTTCTTGTCAGCAGCCGATCGCGGACTGCGAGAATCAGTACATGACCTCCATCGATTACGCGGCGATGCTCGTTGGGCGGGAAAAGGGTCTCGAAGGGATCACGCTGGAGTGGAACCTCATCATCGTCTATTACGCGGCTCGTGAGGCCCTCAGCATCTTTCGTTCGAACGGGGACAGCTCATGATGACCTGGTGGGACGTCGCTCTGAGCGTGCTCGGCGGATTGCTGGTGCTGTGGCTGGCCCTTGTTCTGGTTCTCTGGATCGAGCAACGCCGGCATCCTGGCGGTGCTTCACTTCGTGATCTCCTGCGCCTCGCGCCCGACGTCGCCCGGCTACTCAAACGCCTCGCCGCCGATCGAACCGTGTTGATCGGCGTTCGAATCTGGATCGCGGTGCTTTTGCTCTACTTGCTGTCGCCGATCGATCTCATTCCGGATTTCATACCCGTTCTCGGTTACGCCGACGACGCCATCGTTGTCGCGATCGCTCTACGATTCGCGACTCGTCGAGCAGGCAGCGATGCGGTAAGGAGACATTGGCCAGGAACACCCGAAGGGCTCTCAGCCGTGCTAAGACTGGCTGGCTTGCAACCCTCGCCGTAATGCTCGCGTTCACTGAACGATCCGAAACCGTCGGGCGGGCGTCCCGTTGAATCCGCCCACCCCCTACGGACAGGTGCGAGGTACGCAGTCCGCCAACATCAGAGGCCGCGATAGACGCTGCTGCGGTGGGCTACCCGTAAAGCGAGAACCACGAGTTCAGCGTCTTTGATCGTGTAAACAACGCGATACTCGCCGACGCGGATTCGCCACAGATTTGGATACCCAACAAGAGGGCGAACACCGCTCGGACGCGGGTCGGTGCCCAACGCGTTGATGGCCTTGATGACACGGCGCACCACCGGCTTGTCGAGCTTGGCTAACTCCTTGAGCGCTTTCGGGTCATATTCAACAGCGAACGACCCAGGCGCACTCACAGCCCCAGTGCCAAGGCCACCTCATCAGCCGAGACAGCCTTGGTGCGGCCGGCGTCGAGATCGGCCAATCGCTCCAACGCGATCCGACCGTCCTCGCTGTCAAGCATCGCCTCGTACCGGTCAACGAACTCGGCTGGCACGATCGCAGCAGCCCGCTGCCGCCCTCGCCCGCGCGTAACATACGTGATCTCACCACCGAACGCAGCCCGGTTCACGGCATCGGAAAAGTGATCCCGCGCCTGGCTGACAGAAAGCTCCGTGTCTGCACTCATATCTCCAGTATGCGCCAGGAACGCCAACTTAGCCACATATCAAGGACCCGAGACAATTGCCGCAAGGGGAACGCCCTACGGGACGAGCTCTTTGAAGCGAGGTCGGCTTCTCGCGCATCTCACGAATTGCTGCCGATGAAGAAGAGGGCTCGGGTCGATCCATAACGCCATCAAAGGAAACGGGCGCAAGATGGGGGTCCCGTGACTAAAGCGCCATCAATAGGATGGGGCCAACGCAATAAGATCACCAGGCGTCTTATCCCGGTCATTTCTGCATTGTCTGTCGCCGCGGATTTCCGCAGTGCTATCCCCGGCGCGCGCGCCGTGAAAATACCATCTGTTGCTCCGGTGGGTTTGGTTGCGGCCGAAATCCGATGCGTGTCGCTTTAGAGATCACGATTTGAAAGTTGGCTTGTCGGTAGCGTCAGGCCTGCACGTCTCCGCGCCATCCACCGTCGTCTGTTCCCTTCGCCTCGATGAATTCTTTGAAGTTTGCGAGGTCTTTTTTGATGGCGTGATTGTCTGCGCCGAGAGCGGCTCCGGCCTTCTCGAGCAGCCCTTTCGCCTCCCAATCAAGTTGGACCGTCACGCGCGTCTCGTTCTCGGCTAGCTTGTGGAACGTGACAACTCCCGCATGATCAACTTCGCCGCCGGTACTGTTCCAGGCGACACGCTCGTCGGGGTGTTGCTCCGTTATCTGCGCCTCAAAATTGCGCTCCACGCCGCCGATCTTGACCTTCCACTCGGTGAGAGTGTCGGTCACCTGAGTGATGGATTCAACAAAACTTAGGAACTTCGGAAACTCCTCGAATTTTGTCCACTGGTTATAAGCGACGGTAACTGGAACGTTGACGTCGACAGTCTCGATGACGTTGGGCATGATGACCTCCTAGTGCGAAGCAACGGGTTGAAGAGTATTTGTAACCGCTTTCACAGTACTGAAGGTTGGCGCGAGGTCAACCCGCTAAAAAAACTGAGGAACGGAGAGGCACTTGCCTGCGGAGCCCCAGCCCCAGCCGCGTCGACACGCACATTCGCGAACGCTCGTTTGCGTGTGCCTCCAGCGGATTGATCGGTTTGGACGTGTCGATCTCTCACGCTCATCGAGCGATAACCGCAACGCCGACCGAGGCCTCGTCGCCCGGGGTTGCACGCCACCCGATTGCTTGAGCCACAGACAGGCAGTGGACCTGGATATCCCGGCCAGTGCTGCGGACTTTCGCAGCGACGTTCCCGACGCACGGGCTGTGAAGAATGCCATCCGTTGATCCGGTGGCTTGGGTTTCCGTCCCACTTTCACTCCTCCTACGAAGCACATTAGGAGGCCGCGCGGCCACACCGTTGCATTGACCGCTTGAAACTGTCGGCACTATTGGCCCTGTTTTGGCCCGGCGTTAACATCAGATTGATCGCTCATCTTGCATCCCCCAACTGGTTAAGCCCCACTGCATTACTGTCAATACAACATCTAGTTCCCATCTTGCAAGTGACAGAGCAGGTCAAGGTCATCAGGCAGCTAGATTCTGGCACAGGGTCAGGTGCCGCCCGGAAGCCGAACCCTCTACGGGACGAGCAGGGAACGTCAGTTGAGACACCGATCAGTGACTCAGCAGCTTTGCTGGTCGTAACGCAGTTGACTACCTGCTGCTCTATCTCTGCGTCGGCTATCGCTCACTCGGGGAAAGCATCGAGGGCGGCCGTGAGCTGTTCCGCAGGTGGGAGCATCGCACGATCCTCGCTAGTGAGCTGGTCGTAGGTATAAGCGGCAACGGCCATGGGGGAAGTGGAGCGTCCGAGTGCGTAACGAACGGTGTGATCGTTCTTGCTGCCGCAAATGAGGATTCCGACGGTTGGTGCATGGACCTGGCGCCGCAACTTGTCATCGACCAACGCGACATAGAAATTCAGCTTCCCGGCGAACTCAGGTTGGAATTTCCCAGTTTTGAGCTCGATGACGAAGTAGCGGAGCTGCTCGACATGGAAGAACAAGAGATCGAGGTAAAAGTCGTCTCCGTCCACTTCCAGATGCACTTGACGTCCAACGAAGGCGAAACCGGGACCCAATTCCCTCAGTGTCTCCACAATGCGGTCCATGAGAGCCTGTTCCAGGTCTCGTTCGGCTACCTCGCCGGAGAGTCCCAAAAACTCAAAGGCGTACGGGTCCTTGGCTACTTGTTGCGCCAGTTCTGAGTCCGCGGCGGCTAAATGCTTCGTAAAGTTGGACGGGGCCGTCCCGGTGCGCTCCATCGAGCGGTTCATCATCATGTTCAGCAGCACGTTGCGGGACCAGCCGAATTCTACGGCTGCGGCCGCGTACCAGTCACGCTCTGGATGTGTTTCTGCCTTGTCCAGAATGGTGCGGATATGTCCCCACGGCAATTGCGCCACAAGCTGTGGCACATTTGGTCCAGAGCCCCAAGCGCTGGCCATGGTCCGCATGTACTGCAGGTTGCGCTGGGAAAATCCCTTCATCTGAGGAAACTCCGCACGCAGGTCCTCGGCCAAGCGACGAATGACACCGGCACCCCATCCTTGGCTTTCCTGATGCTCCAGTATTTGCTGACCAATACCCCAGTACAGATCGATCAGTTCCGAGTTGACCCTGCGCTGAGCAGTAATCCTGGCTTCACGTACCCGATTCTTCAGCGCTGCCAAGACCTCGGCATAGTCGTAGGGAAGAGTAGAAAGATCACCAGAAGCCATCCACCAAGATTACCCAAACACTCCTCGAGCAGAGCGTTGCCTCCCTCCTGTCAGTGTCGGGAATCTTCTACGTCCATCGGCCGCCGTCCGTCCGTAAGGGGAACCCTGAGTGGAACTATACGAGGTCCCGGCCGTGGATCTCAAACGCTTCGGCTCGTCGGCAAGTGTTCAGCTAGCGTGGGCATTATGACGCGCGTGTGGTTGACGGAATGGGAATGGGCGTGCTGCGGCGAGCCTTTTGCCGTCGGCGATGAGGTCGACTTCGGTATCGATACGCGAACGCCGTACCCTGCTGTCGCTGACATGCTCGGAATGGAGCTTGTCGCCACGGTGGACGCGATGGAGTCGCACCATGAAGAGGAGTTCACCGATCGTGTGCGCGGCAGGGTCGTCGCGGTACAAGCGGTCACGCAGGACGTCGTCCAGCGTCGGTCGCTCCGTCGGCCCGGCCACGGCGCCCCGCCGGCATCGATCAACGCATCAGACGGCGACGAGGGGGCGATGACTGGCCGCTCTTTCGACAAGGGGGCGTTCCTCGCAACATCACCCTCGCGATACATGATCGAGGTCGAGCCAGTTCCGAACACAGCGATGTTGACCCCGGCTCAGGGCGTTCGGTTGCGCATCGATGACGACGTTGAACCGCTTCCCGAGGTCGGAGAGTTGGCCGGTCCACCACCCGAGCAGCGCCGACGTTCCCTAGAGGGCTGGCTCGTCGACGTCCAGGAACACGCATAAGGTGTCCGCTCGCGGAACGTCCTACGGAATCGCGTGCTAGATGCCCCCTCGGGTGGATTTGTTGGGGTCGCGGGGCACAATTCCTATCGCGGTCCAGAAGCTTTCCCGCAGCCACTGCGCCGCACCGTAGACACGGAAATTGCCGACGCGGTCAGGACCGCGGTAGCGTTTTCACGTCGACCGAGTTCCGGGAGCTGGTGACCAGCCTCTGGTTACGCTCCTCGATGGGCCGCCCGGCGTGTTGGCACAACAGTTTAGCCGAAAGCTTTTCTCGATGCTAGAGAACGAACGCGTTTACCGCACCGCATACGCGACGAAATCACAAGCCCGCAGCGATGTCATCCGGTATGTACATAACAGCCGACGCCGGCACTCCGCGCCGGGTTACCGCCGGCTTTAGTGACGTCCACTATGGTTATCAACAGCCAACATTGGCAACGCAGAAGAATTCATTAGTTCCGCTGTCCGAAATGTCCGCAGCAACTCACGTGGGCAGACAAGGGGGGCCGTCGCCGTGCCGACGTCTTCAGGTTGCCGCATCAGTAACGGATGGGTGTGATGAGCAACGAACTTGGTAAACTCGTAGACCGAGGAGATATCGACGGCGCCCTCCTTGCAGCGAGAGGGCTAACCCCTGAAAGAGTTCGGGAACTTCTCTTCAGCGGCGCCGGTTTCATGACGAATTCAGCACCCTACGGAGAATTCATCTCTCGCTGGCACACCTCACTGACGAGCGCGTACTTACGTGCTGAAGCCGCTGACTGGTTCGCCCAGGCGTACCTCACGGAAATCGCCGACGTTCCAGGCGCTGAGCAGACGGGTGCTGCGATGTCCACCGAGTCTAAGAAGGGCGTCATAAGGTATTTGGCGGAATCTATCGGCGGGAGGGACGTCGAAGACTGGGCTACGAGCCCGGAACGTCCTATCACTCAGCAGCAACTGGGCAGCTGGAAGGCAGTAGCCCAGCAACTTCGGGAGATAACGCTTCCCTAAGGTGTTCGTCCCGTGGACCCCGGGTACTGAGGGCGCAACGCTGCCTGGCCTTCCCAGCTGCACGACCTGACCCTGCCACCGCATCGTCTCGCAAGCCGGACGTCGAGGGCGACAGATCCGGGGCGAAACTACCTGGCAGCCGAGTTCGCCGACGTTGTGTCACAGGGGAACCCCCTGCGGGACGACACCCTTGGTCGGCAGATGGCTCGTATGGCACACGAGAATAGCCCTTCCTGGTGCGCGGGTCCACCGGGTGCTCGGTCTGCTGCTCATGATCGAACTGAAATCATGGGTGTCAGGTCGGCTCGAAGCTCGGAAATAGAATGCGAGCATTATCAACACCGCACTTCATCGACGACTTCCCTTAATGGCCGTCGGAATCGCCGTGGTGTTGTGGTCGACGAGCTTTGGAATCAGCAGTGAGGTTTTGAAAACGGCGTCACCCGCCGTGCTCTCGGTCGGCCGGTTCGCGATCGGCCTGATCGTTCTCGTGCCCCTCGCCGCACGTCGGCCGCTTTTCGCGCGTACCCTCCGCGATCCGCGAACGATTTTGCTCGGGTTCCTGGGGGTTGCGATTTATTACTCGCTGACCAACATCGGTCTTGAGTTCACTACTCCTGGCACGGCCGCTCTCAGCAACGCGGCGCTCCCTGCACTGACCGCCCTGCTCGGTCTGTTCATCCTGAAGGAGCGCCTGCCTCCCCGCACGATTGTAGGACTCGTGCTCGCGACCGCGGGCGTCGTCATCGTGGCGGGTGCGGGCCTCACTGTGGATAGCGGCGTGCTGCTCTGCCTTATCGGCTTGGCCAGCTACGCACTCTATACAGTGCTTCTCCGTAAGGGTGTCCGCGCCGAGCCCCAAGAACGGGCGGCCGGCGGCCGACAGACGGCCGAGTCCGTTGATCCGCTCGTGCTGGCGACGGCGACCGCCGTGTGGGGAACGGCGATCATGCTCCCCTGGCTCATCGCAGAGATGGCGGTCGGCGCGGCCGCCATCCCGAGCGGATGGGGAGGTCTCGGGGGTCTGCTGGTCCTCGGTGTCGTAATCACCGCGCCGACTCTCGTGCTGTTCAACTACGGCGCTGAACGCCTTCCCGCTGCAGCCACCGGCGTGCTCACCGCAGCAATTCCGGCACTCGGCTATCTCTTCGCCCTGGTACTTGGGGAACCATTCGACGCGATGACCGCACTCGGCGGCGCAGTCGCGCTCGTCGGCGTCGCCATCGCCTCGGTCACAGCTCCCTCGACCGACTCGAGTCCGGCCGGTTCAGGCTTACCCCCACACGAGGACGTGGCCGCCGGCACTTCTGCAGTCGACTGATCACAGAGCAGGCGCCAGTCAGGGGCGCAGTGCGGCACCGAGCAGTCACCAACGCCGCCGCAAGGCGCTCAACTCCACATGCCAAACCAGGCGCGCACCCGCATGCCCCTAAGGCCGACCTCGACCAGGACGGAACAACCCGCGGTCGTGTTCCGCGGAGGGCCATATGAAGGCTAGGACCTTCATTCCCGTAAGCCCCGCCCGAGAAAATGCCCGGTGAAGGGAGGCTAACCGGGGCAGAAATATCGCCGCTAATTCGTTGCCCGGGGCTTCGGGACCGTCGAGCTGCGTCGCTGCCTCGCGCTGGACGGCGTGGTCGCCAGGGTCGAGGTTGGGGCCGATCCAGATGCCGCGGGCGTCGAGGCAGGGGTACGAGACCAACCGTGGGTGTTCGGTGCGGACGAGCCGTCTGTCGGCTTCGCGGGTGATGGCGCGATGGGCGTCGGAAGTGCAGAAGTACGCGACCCGGTCGACGTTTTCGTGCACGAGGCGGTAGCCGTGGTTGGTCACGATCTTCTGGTACCGCTGCCACGACTCCAGGGGTCCTGACATGGACGTCTTAGGTCGATTTATTCTGTCGTAACTCAGAGCCGTTCTTTGATGGCGTATCGCAGGATTAGGCCGGTGCCCGGATAGCGGGTCTGAGTTTCTGTGAGACTCGAGCAGAGCTCGCTGACGGCGGCGGTTTCGCGTTGGGTGGGCATCGGGTCCAGCGTGATGGTCAGTTGGCACTGCTCTGCGCCGACAAGACACCCGACCAGATCCTGTTTGGCAACGGTCTGTCGCACCAGCGCACGCCGTCGACTCGGGACGGCTGGCTGCTCTACGCCCTCAAACGTGCCCGGGAGGTCGATCCGACCTTCCCACGCGTCACGCCCCACGCCCTCCGGCACACCACCGCGAGCCTGGCCGTGTCCGCCGGCACGAACGTCAAAGCGCTGCAGCGGATGCTCGACCACGCCTCGGCCGCGATGACCCTCGACGTGTACGCGGACCTCTTCGACGACGATCTGGACAGCGTCGCAGTGGCCCTCGATCAGGCCCGGATGATTTCAAGTGTGGGCAAACGGGGCACCTGAAGCACCCGTTACCAAGTTAAAACCGAGATCAGCGTAGATATATTCGTGGTGCCCCCACTGGGACTTGAACCCAGACTGTGACGATTTTAAGTCGTCTGCCTCTGCCAATTGGGCTATGGGGGCGTGCCCGGTAACGGGCGGGTCAAGCATAGGTGCTGCCGAGCGATGCGATCGCCCGGCAGCACCTATCGAAACAGCTACTTTGAAGCGGATGCCTCGGCGGCCGCCTTCTGCGCAGCGGGTGCCGTGGTGGCCGAAGCAGCCTCGGCTGCAGCAGCCTTGACCGTGGGCTTGCGCGGCGCACGGGGCGCACGGGGGGCCGCCGGAGCCTTGGCCGTGGGGGCTGCAGCAGGTGCCGGCGGCTTGGGACGCGAAACGAACTCTTCGAACACGGCACGCGGGTTCTCGGTGGCGCTCAACGACACCACGTCGCGGCCGAGGAAAACGTTGTTGACCCAGCCCCAGACGACACGCAGCTTGCGCTCCCAGCTCGGCATGGCGAGGCCGTGGTAGCCACGGTGGGCGAACCAGGCCGGCATGCCCGTGATGGCCAGGTTGCCGCTCTGGAAGACACCGACTCCAACGCCAAGGCCGGCAACGGCGCCCAAGTTCTTGTGGAAGTACTGCACCGGTGCCTCGTCGCGCAGCACGGCAACGATGTTCTTGGCGAGCAGCTTGCCCTGGCGCACAGCGTGCTGGGCGTTCGGCACGCAGTTGCCGCCGACGCCGCCACCACTCAGGTCGGGGACACAGCTCACATCGCCGGCGCCCCAGGCGTCGGCGATGATGTCGTCTTCGGTTCCGACGCGCAGGTCGGCACGAACCTGCAGGCGACCGCGCTCTTCGATAGGAAGGTCGGTGTGGCGCACGATCGTCGGGTTGGCCATGACGCCGGCGGTCCAGACGATGAGGTCGGTTTCGAAGGTCTCTCCGGTGGAGAGCTCGATCTTTCCGTCGACCGCGCTGGTCAGCTGGGTGTCGAGGTGAATCTGGGCGCCGCGACCGGCGAGGTTGTCGATGACCCAGAGGCTTGTCTTGAGCGAGACCTCGGGCATGATGCGGCCCATGGCTTCGATGAGGTGAAAGTTGGTGTCCTCGAAGCTGATCTCGGGGTACAGGGTGAGCAGCGAGGTCGCGAACGAGCGCAGCTCGGCAAACACCTCGATGCCGGCGAAACCGCCACCGACCACAACGAACGTGAGCAGGCGCTCACGCTCGGGGCCGGCCGGAAGGGCTGCCGCCGTGTCGAAGTTGGTCAGAACGCGGTCGCGAATGGCGACGGCTTCTTCGATGGTCTTGAGTCCGATGGCCTGGTCGGCGACGCCCGGAATCGGGAACGTGCGCGACACCGCACCGGCGGTGACCACGATAATGTCGTACTTGAACTCGTACGGCTCGCCGGTCGGCGGGGTGATCGTGGCGGTCTTTTCGGCGTGGTTCACGTACGTGACCTTGGCGGAGATGACGTTGGTCTTCTTGAGGTGGCGACGGTGCGACACGACCGCGTGACGCGGTTCGATGGATCCGGCAGCGACCTCCGGCAGGAAGGGCTGGTACGTCATGTAGGGCAGCGGGTCGACCATGGTGACCTCGGCTTCACCGGATCGTAGCCACTTCTCGAGCTTCCACGCCGTGTAAAAACCGGCGTAGCCGCCACCAACAATGAGAATTTTGGGCACGATGAGAAGGCCTCCTACAGGATTATGATTGTGCGAAATCTTTGGGGTTGCGCCGAATTCGCTTGATGTACCGAGTGGCCCCAATGCCCACCAGCGTTACTAGGATACCAAACCCTACGAGTACAGCGAGCGGCAGACTGATATAGGTCAGTGTCAGCTGGTTCGGGAGCCACGCCGTGAGCACATTCTGCACCGGCAGCGCCGGGTCTTCATCGACCGCAGCCGGAGCCTCCGCAACGGGAGTCTCGGTCGGAACCACGTCAATCTGAGCCCGCCGGTGCAGCGTGATCCACTCCGTGAGCAACTCGCTCGGAGTGGCCTCTGTCGCCGGAGCGACATAGCGGGTGACGGCGGCAGCGGCATCGATCAGGCCGTTGCCATAGATGGGGCTCGGCACGCTCCGCCCGTTGGCGTTCGCGGTCGCGATGACCCGGTTCATGACTCCCGCAGCGTCGAGCGTCGGATAGGCCGCCCGCACCAGGGCAACGAGCCCGGACACGATCGGCGTCGCGGCACTCGTGCCGTCCCACTGTACATAGGTCGAATCGGGCGTCACCCCGACGAGCTTCTCGCTCGGCGCAGCGACGGCAATGGTGATGCCTTGCGAGGAGGCATCGAAGCTCGCCGATTTTTCGCGGTCAACGCCGGCGACCGTCAGCACGCCGGGAATCGTCGCGGGCGCCCCGACTTCGGTGGTTCCGCTCCCCCGGTTGCCGGCGGCGGCCACAACGACGACATCATTTTCGAAGGCATAGAGAAATGCGTCATCCCAGCTCTCCGGCCAGTACAACGTATTGCGGGTGAGGGACATATTGATGACGTCCGCCCCATTGTCGACGGCCCAACGGATGCCCTGCGCGATCTGGTCGTCATTGCTCACGGCAGAACGACTGCTGCCAAACCCGACCGACACCGCCAAAATGGATGCCTCAGGCGCCACGCCGATCAGGCCGGTACCGTCGCCAGTGCCGCGTCCGGCCAGAAGCGAGGCGACCAGGGTGCCATGCTCGCCCTCATCATCATCGCCGGCGACCGGGGTTTGACCGTTTGCGGAGCCGAGCCCGGAGACATCCGTTCCCCCGATGACCGCGCCGGTCAGCTCGGCCACGTTGCCGTTGACTCCAGAGTCGATGACCGCGACCGTGACGCCGGCGCCGCGCGTGGTGTTCCACGCTTCGGTGAAGCCATAATCGGCGAGCCAATACTGCAGGTCGCGAATCTGATCGGCGTGCGCGGCGGGCGCGTCGAGCACGACGGAACCGGCCACGGTACCGCCGAACAGCGCCGTGGCCAGCGCGAGCCCGACGCCCGCGCTGACCCGACGAGCGCTGACCCGGTGCGTAGTCGTGGTCACGCCAGGGCCGCCCCGGATTCGTCGATCGGCGCCGCGGAGTAGTCCAGACACTCGCAGACCGTGGGCGACCAGGTGGCGCGTTCCAGCGCGAGGTCGCCGACCGGGTTGATGCCGGGTCCGGCCGCCAGCGAGTGGGCGGCCAGGGCGTGCAGGCATTTCACCCGGTTCGGCATGCCGCCGGAGGAGATGCCAGCGATTTCCGGCACGCTTCCGAGCTGGTCGCGGTCGAACAGAAAGCTCTCGTGGGCAGCCTGGTAGGCCGCGCGCACGTCCGCATCGTCGGCGAGCAGGTCGTTGTACTCGTTCATGACCTGGGTGGCTTCGAGGGACGAGATCGCTGCGGTGGCCGCGGGGTGGCAGAGGTAATACAGCGTGGGGAACGGGGTGCCGTCGGCGAGCCGCGGTGCGGTCGCCACGACGGTCGGCGCGCCGCAGACGCAGCGGGCGGCGATGCCGACGACGTTGCGGGCCGGTCGTCCGAGCTGGGCCGAGACGAGGTCGATGTCGGCCGCGGTGAACGGGTCGAACGGCGGCCGGGTCACGGTGCCACCGTTTCCGGTGTCGCCGGTGTCGCGGGTGTCGCGGGTGTTGATGTCGCGGGTGCTCCGGCTTGCGGGGCGAGGCCGGCGGTCATGGTGGAGGCGAACAAGGAACCCAGCCAATCAATCTTGGTGCTTTGGATATTGGTACTCACCGGCGCGGCATCCGCTTCAAGCGGGGCGACGACCGGTAAATCGTTGATGACGAGAAAGCTGATGTCGCCGGGCAGTACGTAGAACAACCGCTCGCGCGCCTGGGTTGTGACGTAGGTGCGGTCGTTCCAGCGTTCACGCTGGCTGGTGAGGCGGTCGACCTCGTCCTGTTGATCGGCGACGGCCCTGCTCAACTGGCTGATCTGCTGCCGCTGCTCGGCGTAGGTACGCAGGCTCGGCGCGAGAATCACCACGGCGAGCACCAGAATCACCATCATCACCAACGAGAATCCCGAAAAGCGGATGCCGCGCAGCCAGCCGCCGGCGGGCGTTTCCGTCTCCGAGACCATGGGTGGCCGCTGGGCTGGTTCACGCTGTACTGGTTGACGGTGGGCTGTTTGCCGCTGGGCCTGCGGGCGCTTGCCCGGCTTGGACTGCGCCGGCTGGGGCTGGGACGGCATCTGCTGAGGTCGCTTCGGCGCCATCACAACTCCTTTCGCTGGTCGGTCGTGTCTGTCGGTAAAAAATGGTACCAAGGGAAAGCTGTGGGCCCCCGACCAACCGAAATATCGGTGGTCGAGGGCCCGATGATGCTAGTGCTGCTGAGTGCCTACTACGCGGTGAAGCGGAGGAACGCGGTGCGACCGGCGTAGACCGCGGCCTCGCCGAGTTCCTCTTCGATGCGCAGCAGCTGGTTGTACTTTGCGACGCGTTCGCTGCGGGCGGGGGCGCCGGTCTTGATCTGGCCGGCATCCGTTGCGACGGCGAGGTCGGCGATGAAGGTGTCCTCGGTCTCGCCGGAGCGGTGCGAGATGATCGCGGTGTAACCGGCGCGCTGGGCGAGGGAGACGGCATCCATTGTCTCGGTCAGGGTGCCGATCTGGTTGACCTTGACCAGAATGGAGTTCGCAGCCGCGAGGGAAAGGCCCTTGGCCAGGCGCACCGGGTTGGTCACGAACAGGTCGTCTCCGACGATCTGCACCTTGTCGCCGAGCGCAGCCGTGAGGTGCACGTAGCCGTCCCAATCGTCTTCTTCGAGCGGGTCTTCGAGCGAAACGAGCGGGTAGTCGGTGACGAGCTCAGCGTAGTAGGCGCTCATCTCTTCGGCCGAAAGCTTCTTGCCCTCGAAGTTGTAGCTGCCGTCCTTGAAGAATTCGCTCGCAGCGACGTCGAGGGCGAGGGCGATGTCCTTGCCGGGAACGTAACCGGCGTTTTTGATCGCTTCGACGATGAGGTCGAGCGCTGCCCGGTTGCTGGGCAGGTTGGGGGCGAAACCGCCCTCGTCGCCGAGGCCGGTGGAAAGGCCCTTGGACTGCAGCAGGGCCTTGAGCGAGTGGTAGGTCTCGACGCCCCAGCGCAGGGCCTCGCTGAACGACTCCGCACCGAGCGGAACGATCATGAATTCCTGGATGTCCACATCGTTGTCGGCGTGCGATCCGCCGTTGATGATGTTCATGAGTGGCACCGGGAGGGTGTGCGCGTTCGGGCCTCCGAGGTAGCGGAACAACGGCAGTCCGGCCGAGCTCGCGGCGGCCTTGGCCACGGCGAGGCTGACGCCGAGGATGGCGTTGGCGCCGAGGCGCTCCTTGTTGTCGGTACCGTCGGCTTCGATCAGAACGAGGTCGACGATGCGCTGGTCGGTCGCGTCGATGTCTTCGACCGCGGGGCCGAGGTCGTCGATGACGGCTTCGACGGCCTTGAGCACGCCCTTGCCCTGGTAACGGGCCTTGTCGCCGTCGCGCAGCTCATAAGCCTCGAACACGCCGGTGGACGCGCCGGACGGCACCGCGGCACGACTGACCGTTCCATCGCCGAGCAAAACCTCGACTTCGATGGTCGGGTTGCCTCGCGAGTCGAGAATTTCGCGTGCGTCTACTGCCTCAATTAGGGCCACAACTGTCTCCTGTTTTGTCGGGATTGACGCCTGGTCGGGCGCCGGGGTACTGGTCGGAATAAAGGTAGGGGTGTGCCGGACGCTTTTAATGAACTCAGCCCAGGCGAATTCAGTCTAACCAAACCCGTCGGCCGTTCGCCGAACCGCAGAGCTGCCTGGTCGGGCGCGGGTGGCCTGGTCAGACGCCGAGCGGTTTGAAGTCGAGGTCGCCGGCCGTCTGAGTCTCGGCGGTCACGAACGCGAACCTCCCGTAGCCGGCCTCGCCGGCCCGGTCGAGCAGCGCCTTGAGGTTCTTGGTGCGGCGTTCGAGGCGGACACGCAGGCCGTCGGCGACCAGGTCGCGCTTGAGAGCGACCAGTCGGGCCGGATCGGCCTCTTTGTCGTGCACGAGCACGACCGCCAGATCAGCGGATGCGGCATCCGCTTCAAGCAGGTCGACGATGCGTTCAAAGCCGATCGAGAATCCGCAGGCGGGCACGTCGGTGCCGAGGAACCGGCCGATCATGCCGTCATAGCGGCCGCCGCCGCCGAGGGAATAGCCGAGGGAGGGGTGCGAGATCTCGAAGATGGTGCCAGTGTAATAGCCCATGCCGCGCACCAGGGTGGGGTCGAAGACCAGGTCGACGCCGGGGAGGGCGGCGCGCAGGGCGGCGAGGTCGGCGAAGGCTTTCGGGTCGAGCCAAGCCGGCGCAGCGCCGTCGAACAAGCCGTCGCCCAGGGCCCAGCCGCCGGTGCCAAGCTCGGTGAGCAGCGCGGCGAGGCCCGGCGCATCGATGCCGAGGGCACCGAGTTCGGCCGCAACACCGTCGACGCCGATCTTGTCGAGCTTGTCGATCACGATCAGCGCCCGCTCGGTCAGCTCGGCGGCGACGCCCCAGTGGGCGAGCAGGGCGCTGAGGATGCGGCGGTCGTTGATGCGAATGGAGCAGCCCTCGAGGCCGAGCCGATCGAGCGTCGCGGCCGTGGCGGTGATCAGTTCGATCTCGGCGAGCGCGCCGGCCTCACCGATGATGTCGATGTCGCACTGCATGAACTGGCGGTAGCGGCCCTTCTGCGGCCGTTCGGCCCGCCAGACCGGTGCGATCTGAATCGACCGGAACACGGTCGGCAGGCTCGCACGGTGAGTGGCGTAAAACCGGGCGAGGGGCACTGTCAGGTCGAACCGCAGGCCCAGGTCGGCCAGCGACAGAAGGTCATCCTGCTCGGCCGCCGCCGCAACATCCGCGGGGCTGAGCCCGCGCTTGAGCACCGCGAAGGCGAGTTTCTCGTTGTCGCCGCCGAGCCCGGAGTGCAGGCGGGCGGAGTCTTCCATGACCGGGGTTTCGATCTCGTCAAAGCCGTGCGCACGAAAACTCTCGCGAATAATGCCGAGCGAGCGTTCGCGGAGAGCCTTGTCGGCGGGGAGAAAATCGCGCATGCCGCGCGGCGGGGTCACTGCAATAGCCATGGGGTAATTCTCTCAGCATGCCGTGGACGCGATTCACCGCCCGCTCCTGAAATTGGCCGCGCCCTAGACTCGGGGAAACAAGTGGGGGTGTGAATGTCGGTCGCGACTTTTTCCGGCGGAGTGGACGTGACGTCGAGCGGCGTCGCGGTGACCGGGGTCAGTCGGTCATTTGGCAGTGTGCTGGCGGTGGTGGATGCGTCGCTCGTTGTGCCGGCCGGGTCGGTGACGGCGTTGATCGGACCGAACGGCGCGGGCAAGACGACACTGCTGCTCATGCTCGCCACGTTGCTCACACCGTCGACGGGCAGTATCCGCATCAACGGGCACGACCCGGTCACCGAACCGGAACGGGTGCGCGCCGTCACGGGCTGGATGCCGGACGCCTTGGGATCCTGGCCGAGCCTCTCCGCCCGTGCCGCCCTGCAGACCACCGGGCGCATGTACCGAATGACCCGCGAGCAGGCCGCCGTGCGCGCCGACGAACTGATCGCGCTGACCGACCTCGGTGATTTTGCCGATCGACCCTCGCGGGTACTGTCCCGCGGTCAGAAACAACGCCTGAGCCTGGCGCGGGCGCTCGTGCACTCCCCGGGCGTGCTGCTGCTCGACGAACCGGCGTCCGGTCTCGACCCGGCCGCGCGCGCATCATTGCGCCAGCTGCTGCGTCGCCTGGCCGGCGACGGCACCGCGATTTTGGTGTCGAGTCACGTCCTCGCCGAACTCGACGAGATGGCGGATGCCGCGGTGTACCTCGCCGCCGGACGCACGGCGAGCCCGGAGCAGGTGGCCGCAGCGGGCGCGAGTGCCAGATCCTGGCGCATCCGTTCCCTGGATGAGGTGGCGCTGGAACGTGCCCTCGCCACTCCCGGAGTGGTCGACGCGCTCGTCACGGTGCGCGGCGTCGACCAGCTCGGCACTTTGGTGCAGGTGGAGAACGAGGCCTCGGCGGCCGCGCTGCTGCACAATCTGGTACTTAGCGGGGTTCCGGTCTGCGATTTCGGACCGGCCGTCAGCAACCTCGAACACACCTTTCAGGACCTCACCCGGTCGACCGGTGGGGAGGCGACGAAATGACCCACTCACGGGTGTTCTTCTCCGGGCTCTGGCTCATCGTCACCCTCGAACTGCGTCAGCGCGTGCGCGGAGCCTCGTGGTACGTATTGCTCGGCGTCTTCATGCTGCTCGTCGGCGTGGTCACGTTTCTGCTCTGGCTAGCGACCTCGGCCTGGCTATCCGGCGGCGGCGGCGTGTTCTCCACCATCATCTTCTTCGTGCTGCTGCTCGGCACGCTGGTCTCTCCGGCGCTGTCGGGCAATGCCATCAACGGCGATCGGGATGCCGGCACCCTCGCCACGACGCAGGTCACGCTGATCAGCACCGGGCAACTCGTGCTCGGCAAGTTTCTAGCCGCCTGGATCACGGCCCTCGCCTTTCTCGCGGCGGCGCTGCCGTTTCTCATCTTTGCGGTCGTGCTCGGGGAAGTCTCGTTCGGCACCATCGCCGTGTCGGTGCTCGTGCTCGCGGCCGAGCTCGGCGTCATTGCGGCCGTCGGAGTCGGACTCTCCGGCATTCTGACCCGGCCGCTGTTTTCGATCGTGCTGACCTATCTGGTCGTCGCGGCGCTCAGCCTCGGCACCCTCATCGCGTTCGCGCTGCTCGGCACCGCCACCCAACAGCAGGCGACGAATGTGAACTACTACGTGGTGTCGTCGACGTTCGACGAGGCCACCGGCGAGCAGTCGGACATCGTCTGTTCCACGGCCGAGACGACGACCCAAAACGTGCCGCGCTTCGACTACTTCTGGTGGATTCTCGCCGCGAACCCTTACGTGGTGGTCGCGGATGCCGCCCCCGGCAGCTTCAACGACGCCGGCTACCCGACCGACCTGTTCGGCCAGATCGCCGTCGGCGTGCGCAGCGCCCAGTCGCCGCCGGAGTTGTACACGGAGTTCAACGGCTGCGACGAAGCCGCCCAGAGCAGCTTCAGTGACAGTGGCGCCTTTTCCGGTGAGGCCTTCGACCGGGGGCCGACCGCACAGCAGACCTACGACGGCGCGGTGCCGAGCTGGTTCATCGGCCTCGCCATGCACCTGCTGCTCGGCGCGGGCGCCCTGCTCTGGGCGTGGCGCCGCACCCGCACCCCGGCAACGCATCTCCCCGCCGGCAGCCGCATCGCCTAACCCTCTGTTCTGATCCGCGTTAGGAGGGGAGGGCGATTATTCCGGCGTCGAAGGACTCGTCCAGCGGAGCGCCGGGCGCCTGGACTCCCTCGGCTCCGCGAATCTCGCCCTGCAGGTCGCGCACGGCGGCGCGCAGCGCGCGCTCGGCGTCAAGGCCCTGGGCCCGAGCGGATGCCACGATCGCCAGCAGCAGCGGGCCCAGATCGGCTTCGGATTCAATCGGAAGCGGGAAGCCGGCATCCGCTTCGATCAGGCCGATCTTTTCGGCCCGACCCAGCACCTTGTCGGCGAGGGCGAGGGCCGGCATACCACCCGGAATTCCGTCGAGCACGCTGGTGCGGCCCGGCTTCTCCTCGGCTTTAAAACCGTCCCAGGCAGCCGAGACCTCCGCCGCGGTGTCGAGGGTGACATCGCCGAACACGTGCGGGTGTCGCCCGACCATTTTCTCGGTCAGGCGGGCAGCGACATCCTGAATGTCGAAGTTCTCCTCCGGCGTGTGCGCGGCCAGGTCGGCGTGGAACAGCACCTGATAGAGCACATCGCCGAGTTCCTCGAGCAGGTCGTCGCGGCTGCCGTCCTCGATGGCCTCGATCAGCTCGTGCGTCTCTTCGACCAGGTGCCGCACCAGCGAGACGTGGGTCTGGTCGGCGTCCCACGCGCAGCCGCCGGGCCCGCGCAGCCGCGCGACGGTGACGATCAGGGTGTCGAGAGGGCTGGGTTGCATCGTTGTCTGCCGAGCGGATGCCGTATCCCGGTCATTTTCGTCGGCCGGCGGAGTCGGTCGGGTAGCGTTGGCACCGGACACAGAGCCGGAGGAAAACACGGGGTTGGTCATGGTCGGCACTCCTGGATCGGTTCCATCGTCCCTCCATCGTAGGCGGGCCACCGATGATCGCTCAGGTACGTCGTGTATTCTGGTCGACGGTGAGCCGGGAAGTCTGGTCGGCACATGTATGTTCGCGCCCGAAAGACCAGAGGAATTTTAATGACCGAACCATCCAACCTGCCAGCTTCGAAGGCCACCCCGTCGACCGCCACCGTGCTTCGCCGCGGCAGCCACAACGAATTCGTGCGGATTTCTCGCATTCTGCGGAAGGAAACCGTCGGAGGCGCCATTCTGCTCGCCGCGACCGTGGCCGCGCTGATCATGGCCAACTCCGGCTTCTCCGACGCCTACTACGCCTTTCGCGACTACAAGATCGGCTACGCCCCCTGGCACCTCGAGCTGAGCCTCGGCGCCTGGGCGGCCGACGGGTTTCTCGCCATCTTCTTCTTCCTCGCCGGACTCGAACTCAAACGCGAATTTGTCGCTGGGGACCTGCGGAGCGTGAGCCGGGCCATCGTGCCGGTGGCGGCCGCCGTCGGCGGAGTGATCATTCCCGCGCTCATCTATGTGCTGATCAACCTCGAAACCGGGGCTGAGACGCTGCGCGGCTGGGCGATTCCCACCGCGACCGACATCGCCTTCGCCCTCGCCGTGCTCGCCGTGATCGGGTCGAAGCTGCCGGCCGCGCTGCGCATTTTTCTGCTGACCCTCGCTGTCGTTGACGACCTGCTCGCCATCGCCATCATCGCTTTCTTCTACACGACGGACATGAATGTTCCGCTGCTGCTGCTCGCCATCGTGCCCCTCGCCCTGTTCTGGGTGATCACCCACCGGTTCTCCTACTTCTTCAAGAACAAGGCGTGGGCAGCCTGGGTCATTTTGCTGCCGCTCGGTTTCATCGCCTGGGCGCTCGTGCACGGCTCCGGTGTGCACGCCACCGTCGCCGGTGTGCTCCTCGGCTTCGCGGTGCCGGTCTTGCGCAGCAAGCGCAGCGGCGGCCCCGACGCCGGGCCCGGTCTGGCCGAGGTGCTCGAGCACCGCATTCGCCCGCTGTCGAGCGGTTTCGCGATTCCGGTGTTCGCGTTCTTCTCCGCCGGCGTCACCCTCGGCGGCGCCGAGGGTCTGTACCAGGCCATCACCGACCCGGTAGCTGTCGGCATCGTCGTCGCTCTCGTGGTCGGCAAGCCGATCGGGGTGTTGCTGGCCACCTTCATCGTGACCAAAACCACCAAGGCAACCCTCGACCCCGACCTGGCCTGGATCGACGTCATCGGCGTGTCCCTGCTGGCCGGCGTCGGCTTCACCGTGTCCCTGCTGATCAGCGAGCTCGCCTTCGGCCAGGGCAGCCCGCACGACGATCACGCCAAGGTCGCCATCCTGGTCGGTTCGCTGCTCGCCGCCCTGCTGGCCACCGCGATCCTGCGCTCCCGCAACCGTCACTACGGTCGCATTGCCGATAAGGAAGCCATCGACAGCGACAGCGACGGCATCCCGGATGTGTACCAGACGGAACAGCCGTCGAAGGGCTAAGCATCCGCTGACTCAGACAGCACCGTCGTTCCTGCAACGACGGTGCTGTCTGCGTTAACGGTTAAGTGGCGGACAGAACGGCCGGCGGGAAGATCGCGGTCAGCAGCGACTTGGTCCACTCGATCAGGGCGTTGTCATCCAGCGGCTCACCGTTCGGCCGTGGCATCGGCACGCTGAGCGCCCCAGTGGCCGACACGTAACGTGAGCCGGGATACATCCGCTGCAACCGGATTTGAATGGAGTCGGCCAGATCGGCCGGAGCAACCCGCAGGTTCGACCCCATGGCGACGACCTCGCTGAGGTTCGCCTGCTGCGCCTGCCAGCGCAGCCGCGACACGGCCACCAGGTTCTGAACCGGCACCGGCGGTTCGCCGTAACGGTCGGTGAGTTCCTCAACCACGAGGTCGATCTGGTCGTCGGCCGCCGTCGGCGAGCTCGCGCTGGACAGCTTCTGGTACGCCTCGAGACGCAGCCGCTCACTGTCGACGAAGTCGTGCGGAATGTGCGCGTCCACCGGCAGCTCGAGCCGCAGCTCGGTCTGCCCCTCGGCGACATCGCCGCGGAACGTCGACACGGCCTCGCCGATCATGCGCAGGTACAGGTCGAAGCCGACGCCCGCGATGTGCCCGGCCTGTTCGCCGCCGAGCAGGTTTCCGGCACCGCGAATCTCCAGGTCCTTCAGGGCCACCTGCATACCGGCACCGAGTTCGTTGTTCGCCGCGATCGTGGCGAGCCGATCGTGCGCGGTCTCCGACAGCGGCTTGTTCTCGTCGTAGAGGAAGTAGGCGTAGGCCCGCTCACGCCCACGACCGACCCGGCCGCGCAGCTGGTGCAGCTGGCTCAAGCCGAACTTGTCGGCCCGGTCGATGATGATCGTGTTCGCATTGTTAATGTCGAGGCCGGTTTCGATGATCGTGGTGCAGACCAGAATGTCGAACTTGCGCTCCCAGAAGTCGCCGACCACCTGCTCGAGCTGAGCCTCGGGCAGCTGCCCGTGCGCGATCGCGATGCGCGCCTCCGGCACCAGTTCGGCGAGCTCCGAGGCGATGCGGTTGATGCTCGTGACGCGGTTGTGCACGAAGAAGATCTGACCCTCGCGCAGCAGTTCCCGACGGATGGCCGCAGCCACCTGCCGTTGCGAGTACGGTCCGACAAAGGTCAGGATGGGGTGCCGGTCCTCGGGCGGGGTGGCCAGGGTCGACATTTCGCGAATTCCGGTTACCGCCATCTCCAGCGACCGCGGAATGGGGGTCGCGCTCATCGCGAGAATATCCACGTTGGTCTTGAGCTTCTTCAAGGCGTCCTTGTGCTCGACACCAAAGCGCTGTTCCTCGTCGATAATGACCAGGCCGAGATCCTTGAAGATGATCGACGGCGACAGTAGCCGGTGCGTGCCGATGACGACGTCGACAGTGCCGTCGAGCATTCCGGCGATCGTCTCGCGCGACTCCTTATCGGTCTGGAATCGGGACAGAGCGCGCAGGTGAATCGGGAACCCGGCGAAGCGCTCCTTGAACGTTTCCATGTGCTGGCTGACCAGCAGCGTGGTCGGAACCAGCATGGCCACCTGCTTGCCGTCCTGCACGGCCTTGAATGCGGCACGAATGGCCACCTCGGTCTTGCCGAAACCGACGTCGCCACTGAGCAGCCGGTCCATCGGAATCGGCCGTTCCATGTCGGCTTTGACCTCGTCGATCGTCGTCAGCTGGTCGGGGGTCTCCACGAATGGGAAGGCTTCTTCGAGCTCGCGCTGCCAGGGGGTGTCCGGCCCGAAGGCGTGACCCTTGCTCGCCATCCGCGCCGAATACAGCTTGACCAGCTCGACGGCAATGTCGCGCACCGCCTTGCGTGCCTTGGTCTTTGCGCTCGACCAGTCGCTGCCGCCCATCTTGCTCAGGGTCGGCGCCTCCCCGCCGACATACCGGGTGACCAGGTCGAGCTGGTCGGTCGGCACATACAGCCGGTCGCCGGCGTGGCCGCGTTTGGACGCCGCATATTCCAGCACCAGATATTCGCGGGTGGTCTTGACCGGGTTGCGCCCGCCGCTCGACACCTCGCGCTGGGTCAGTTCGAGAAAACGACCGATGCCGTGCGTCTGGTGCACGACGTGGTCACCGGCAACCAGCTGCAACGGGTCGACGACATTCTTGCGGCGGCTCGCGAGCTTCTTGATCTGCCTGGCCGAGTAGCCGACGGTGCGCCCGTAAAATTCGCTCTCGCTGATCAGGGTGAGTTTGCTGGTCGGCAGCTCAAAACCGTGATCGACGGATGCCTTCAACAGGTAGGCGATACCGGCCTCCGGTTCCAGCGGCCACACGTCTACGACGCGCACCGGAAGTTCGCGCTCGGCCAAAACCTGCGCGGCCCGCTCGACCAGCCCCGCCCCCTGGGCGACGATACCGACGACCCAGCCGTCGTGCAGTCGGGAGGCGACATGACCCACTGCCCCGTCGACGCTGCCGGCGAAGGTGGGGACGGCATCCGCTTCGATGCGAATGGTGAGCAGTTCGTCCATTTCGCGGTGTTCGGGCAGAACCGCCTCGTCGGTCGGCGCCGCCTGGAACGTGCTCAGGGTCCACCAGTGGTGGCCGGACGCCGGTGCACCGGGAGCCGAATATTTGACGCTGTCGCGCAGGCGGCCGAGCGTGAGAAAGTCGCCGGATTCGAGGTCGATCGGCGCGTCGGCACCGGCCGTGGCAGCGCTCCAGGCGGCACCGAGAAACTCACGGTTGGTCTCGGCGAGGCTGATCGCGCGGCTTGCGACCCGCTCCGGCGAGATCACGGCGACGGCAGCGTTGCTCGGCAGGTAGTGCGTGACCGGCACCAGCCGGTCGACCAGGGCGGGGGCGAGGCTTTCCATGCCCTCGACCGGGATGCCCTCGGCGATCTTGGCGAGCAGACCGGACAGGCTCGGAAATTCGTGCTGCATTTCCTGGGCGCGCTGCCGCACGGCAGGGCTGAGCAGCAGTTCCCGGCTCGGCGGCAGGCTGACGGCTGCGACCGGTTCGGGCAAGGACCGTTGGTCGGCGACGCTGAACAGGCGAATCTGCTCGACCTCGTCGCCGAAGAATTCCACCCGGTAGGGGTGCGAGGCGACCGGCGGAAAGACGTCGAGAATACCGCCGCGCACGGCGAACTCGCCGCGCCGGGTGACCATGTCGACGCGGGCGTAGGCCACATTGACCAGCTGCAGCACGATCGCCGAGAGGTCGTGCCCGCGGGCTCCGACCGTCAGTTCGATCGGTTCGTAGTCGGTGAGGTTGTCGGCGACCGGCTGCAGGGCGGCTCGCACCGAGGCGACGACGATAAGCGGATGCCGCTCGCGCGCGTCCTGCTCCTGCCACTCGCGCATCCGCCGCAGGGCGTGCAGGCGCTTGCCGACGATCTCGGCGCTCGGGCTCAGGCGTTCGTGCGGGAGGGTTTCCCAGGCTGGAAAGTCGATGATCTCCGCGCTCGTGGCGAAGCAGCCGAGGTTCTCGCGCAGCGCCTCGGACTCGCGGCCGGTCGCGGTGATGACGAACAGCGCCTGAGCATCATCGCGGCGCAGGTCAAGCAGCGCGGCGAGCAGCGGGGCACGCAGTCCCTCGGTCAGACTGAAATCAGCATCCCGGCTGGCATAGGCGAGGGCGTTGTCGAACGTGGAGGCGCGCGCGAGCGCTGCGATTAAGCCCTGAAGGATCACTGAACGAGTCTACCTACGCGGGCGAGTGGAACTTCTGTTGGGCCGCCACGACGCCGTCGGTGGCGATCAATTCGATCGCGTCGGCGGCATCCGCTATTAAGACGGGCAGAATGCTGCGCTCGGCGGCTGCGAAGTCGTGCAATACGAAGTCGGCCGCGTTCTGGCGGCCCGGCGGCCGGCCGATGCCCATGCGAATGCGAATGAACTCGTTGCTTCCGGTGGCCGCGATAATGTCGCGCAGGCCGTTGTGGCCGCCGTGACCGCCGCCAACCTTGATCTTGAGGGTGTCGAAGGGCAGGTCCAGGTCATCGTGCACGACGATGAGGCGGGAAATGGGCAGCGAGTAGAAGCGCAGCAGCGCGGCGACCGGGCTGCCGGAGACGTTCATAAACGTGGTGGGCTTGGCCAGCACCAGCTTGGGTGCGCCGGGAGCCAGTCGCCCCTCGGCGACCAGGGCGGCGGTTTTGTGACGCTTGAAATTCGCGGGCAGACGATTGGCTAGTTGCCCTGTGACCATCTGCCCGACGTTGTGGCGGTTGCCAGCGTAGTCGGGCCCGGGGTTACCGAGCCCGACTACGAGCCACAGGTTCGTATCCAGGGGAATCCTCCGCCTAAGTGTTGGAAAACCCCGCGAGAACCGAGTGAAGATAATTGTTACGCGGCGGGCGGCGTGGCGGCCGGGGTGCCAGCAGTGATGACCTCGGTCTCGTCGGACTCGTCCTCGCCACGCGGCGTGTGGACGTAGATGACCAGGGTGTCGGGGTCGGACACGAGCACGGCGCCGGCGGGCAGCGTGACGTCCTTGGCGTGCAGCTGCGCGCCGTCTTCGAGGCCCTCGATCGACAACTGGAGGTTCTCGGGGATGTCGGTGGCTTCAACTTCGAGCAGGAGCGACTTGGTGTCGAAGTCGGCCATGGTGCCGGGGAACGATTCGCCGGTGGTGTGTACGGGGACCTCAACCTGCACCTTTTCACCCTTGCGCACGACGATGAGGTCAATGTGCTCAATGATGGCCTTGACCGGGTCCTTCTGCACGTCCTTGACCAGCACAAGCTGCTTCTCGCCGGCGAGATCGAGCTCAAGAATCATGTTCTTGCGACGCAGCAGCAGACCGATGCGGTGCGAGGGCAGCGACACGTGCACCGGCTCGGTGCCGTGGCCGTAGATGACGGCCGGGATCAGGCCGAGCACGCGCAGCTTGCGGGCCGCACCCTTGCCAAAGTTTTCGCGCAGTTCAGCGACGACGGCATTTACTTCTTTTTTAGCCATGGTGTTACTCCTAGCGGGTATAAGACCCAGATCGTGGTCTTCGGGCCGAGGCCCGAAGATGGGGGTACTGATTCAACTCGAACGCATGTCAGCGTGAGGAAAAGCCCAAGGTCTCGTCCGCCGCGTCGATCACGGATGCCGTCAGCCCGGTTGCCCGGGTGACGATATCCCTCGCCGAAGTTCGATTCTCAAGCTTACACAGTTTGGGCCGCCCCCGCAGTCCGGGCGTGTCGTGCACCTGGTTCACCAGTCGTGCACGGTGCCGTCGGCCAGCCGGTTGAAGGGCAGATATGCCGTCTGGTAAGGGTACTTGCCGGCCTCGTCGACGTTCAGCTCAACGCCCAGGCCGGGCCTGTTGCCGGGGTGCAGGTAGCCGTCGGAAAAGCTGAAGGACTGTTCGAAGACGCTGTTGGTAGCGTCGCCGTGCTGCATGTATTCCTGGATTCCAAAGTTGTGAATGGCCAGGTCGAGGTGTAGTGCCGCTGCCATGCCCACCGGGGAGATGTCGGTCGGGCCGTGAATGCCGGACTTGATCTGGTACTGGGCGGCGTAGTCGAGAATCTTTTTCATGGGCGAAATGCCGCCGGTGTGGGTGACCGCCGACCGCACGTAGTCGATGAGCTGGTCCTTGATCAGGGTCTGGTAGTCCCAGACCGAGTTGAAGACCTCACCGATCGCGAGCGGGGTGGTGGTGTGCGAGCGCACCAGCCGCAGGGCATCCTGATTTTCGGCCGGGGTGCAGTCTTCGAGCCAGAACAGGTCGTAGGGTTCGAGCGACTTGCCGAGTTTCGCGGCCTGGATCGGCGTCATCCGGTGGTGTCCGTCGTGCAGCAGGGGCAGTTCGGCGCCGAACTCGGCACGAACGCCCTCGAACACGGTCGGCAGGTGCCGCAGGTAGGCGCGCGTATCCCAGTCTTCTTCGGCCGGTCTGGCCGCACGCTGGGCCGGTTCGTAGTCGTAGCGTTTGCCGCTGGTCTGGGTCTGCGCGGCAACACCGTAGATGGCTTTCAGGCCGGGGATGGCGGTCTGCACCCGAATGGCCCGGTAGCCGAGCGTCTGGTGCTTGCGAATGGAATCGAACAGTTCGGGCAGGTCGCGCCCCGACGCGTGGCCGTAGGCGAGAATTTTGTCCCGACTGGCTCCGCCGAGCAGCTGGTACAGCGGCATCCCGGCGGCCTGAGCTTTGAGATCCCAGAGCGCCACGTCAACGGCGGCAATCGCGGCCATGGTGACCGGGCCCCGGCGCCAGTAGGCGCTGCGGTAGAGAAACTGCCAGGTGTCTTCGATGCGATGGGCGTCGGCGCCGAGCAGAAGCGGCACGACGTGTTCCTGCAGGTAGGCCACCACGGCCAGTTCGCGGCCGTTCAGGGTAGCGTCACCGAGCCCGACGAACCCGTCGTCGGTGGTGAGGCGCAGGGTCACAAAATTGCGATCCGGGCTGGTAACGATAACTTCTGCTCTGACGATCTTCATGCGTTCTCCTTGGTCGTGCGGTCATGAAAAAGCGCGGCCAAGCGGATGCCGGGTCAGCGCAGGGTGGTTCCGGCTGGGGCGGTGAGCAGGGCGAGTTCAGCCCGGGTCGGCGCGCCTTCCCAATCGCCGACAGCGGCGACCGCGAAGGCACCGGTGACGGTGCCGCGGTGCAGCGCTTCGGCCGGCGTGAGGGCGTCGAGCACGCCGGAGAGGTAACCAGCGGTGAAGGCGTCGCCCGCGCCAATAGTGTCCCGAACAGTCACCGGGACTGCCGATGCGTGCACGACTTCTCCCGCGGTATATACGCTGGCGCCGAATGCCCCGCGTTTGATTACGAGCTGCCTGACGCCGGAGTCCGCGAGCTCGGCCGCGGCCCGTTCTTCCGCTTCGGGAGTGCCTGCCTCGGTCACAATGAGCCCGAGTTCGTCGTCGGAGGCGATGACGATGTCGGCGCTGCGGGCCAGAGCCGACAGGGTCGCGCGGGCGGCATCCGTGTTCCAGAGTTTGGCGCGATAGTTCACGTCGACGCTCACCAGAGCGCCGGCCGCGCGACCGATCCGCACCGCCTCGGTAACGGCGTCAGCGGCCGAGCTCGAGAGAGCCGGCGTGATACCGGTGACGTGCAGAAGGCGCGGCGTCGCGGCCAGGGAGACGGCGGCATCCGCTCTGCTGAGGACAGAGCCGGCGGAATCGCTGCGGTAGTAGCTCACCCGGGACAGGTCGTTTATGCGCCGTTCAACGAGCATGAGGCCGGTATCCCGGTCGGCGTCGATCGCTACGGTGTCGACGAGCACCGACTCGGCGCGCAGGGTTCGCAGCAGGAACACCCCCACCTCGTCGTCGCCGACGCGGCCGCCCCAGCGCACGGTGTGGCCGAGTCGGGCGAGGCCGATGGCCACGTTTGATTCAGCGCCGGCCACCGTCATCTGCAGGGCACCCCCAAGGCGCAGGGGGGTGCCGGTGCGCAGGCTGACCATGGTCTCGCCGAGGGTGACGACGTCGGGGCTGATCATGCGCGCGAAGCCGCCAGCTGGTTCACGTCATCGCGCACGGCCAGGAAGCCGGCCGCCCGGCCCCGGAGGGAATCGAGGTCGCCGCCCCTGGCGGCATCACCGAGCAGGGGGGTGCCGACCCCCACGGCTAGAGCTCCGGCCGCGAAGTAATCGGCGGCTCGTGCAGCATCGACGCCGCCGACGGGCACGAACGGCACGTCGGGCAGCGGATCGCGCAGGGCCTGGAGATAGGCCGGACCGCCGAACGATCCGGGAAAAAGCTTGACCACGGTGGCGCCAGCGTGGCGGGCCGCGACGACCTCGGTCGGGGTGAGTGCGCCAGCGCAGACCGGCAGACCGAGCCGGGCCGACTCGGCGATGGCTTCGGTCACCGCCGGGGTCACCATGAAGGTTGCGCCGGCAGCGGCACTACGGTGCACGTCGTCGATGGTCAGCACTGTTCCCGCACCGACCAGGCAGTCGCTGGGGGCGAGCCGGGCGAGCTCGGCGATGATTCCGAGCGCATCGGTCGTGACGAGGGACACTTCAAGAAAGCGGATGCCGCTGGCAAAGAGTGCGAGCGACGCGGCTATCGCAGCGTCCGGGTCGGTGGCACGAATAATGGCGAGCAGGCGTTCACGCTGCAGCCCGGCGAGAAAATCATCCGGGGTGCACGAGACCGTCACGGCCGTCACCACTCCGCCAATGCGCCGTCGGCGTGCCGCCAGATCGGCGAGCGCCAGGTATGTCCCCGCGAGTTGGCGGCCCGCACGGCCACCTCATCGATTTCGATGCCGAGGCCCGAACCGGTCAACAGCTCAATGTTGCCGTTGACGAATTTCAGCGGTTGTTTGTCGAGCACGTAGTCGAGTACTTCGGCGCCCTGGTTGTAGTGGATGCCGATGCTCTGCTCCTGGATGAGGTAGTTGGGGGTGGCGAAGCCCACCTGCAGACAGGCGGCGAGCGCGATGGGACCGAGCGGGCAGTGCGGCGCCAGCTGCACGTCGTACACCTCGGCCATCGCCGCGATGCGGCGCACCTCGGAGATACCGCCAGCGTGCGAGAGGTCGGGCTGCGCCACGGCGATACCCGCCTCGAATACCGGCAAGAAATCCTGCCTGGTGTAAAGCCGCTCCCCGGTCCCGATCGGAATCGAGGTGGCCTGGGCGAGTTGACCGATCAGGTGGGAGTTCTCCGGAACGACCGGTTCCTCGATGAAGAACGGTCGCAGGGGTTCGAGCAACGGGGCGATCCGGCGGGCGTTGGCAAGCGTGAACCGGCCGTGAAAGTCCACGGCCACATCACGGTCGGGGCCGAGCACGGCGCGCGCTGCGGCGACCCGTTCGAGCACACCGTCGATTTCGGCGACCGTGCCGACCCTGCTCATAATGCCGGAGGCGTTCATCTTGACGGCGGTCAGTCCCACGGCGATCTGGGCCGCGATCGCGTCGGTGATGCCGCTCGGGTCGTCGCCGCCGACCCAGCCGTACATGCGGATGCGATCGCGCACCGCACCGCCGAGAAGCTGGTAGACCGGAACCCCGAGCGACTTGCCCTTGAGGTCCCACAGAGCTTGGTCGATGCCGGAGACGGCACTGCCAAACACCGGTCCACCGCGGTAGAAGCCGCTCTTGGTCAATACCTGCCAGTGGTCTTCAATGCGGTCGGGGTCGGCGCCGATGAGGTATTCCGCGAACTGTTCGACCACCGCGCGCACGGCATCCGAATGCCCCTCGAGGCTGGCTTCGCCCCAGCCGATGACGCCCTCGCTGGTTTCGAGCCGCACGAATAGCCAACGGGGAGCCACGAGAAAAGTTTCGACTCGTTCAATGTGTGACACGGGCAACCTCACCCCCTTCTGTTTCGGCGGCGAGAGCCGCGACGATCCGTTCGACGATGGTGCCGGGCGGTTCAACGATGTCCACGGTCACGCCGCGTTCATCGTCTGTGCGTACCTCGAGCGTGTCGAACTGCGATTGCAGCAGCGCGGGAGGCATGAATTCGTGGGTGCGTGCGCGCAGCCGGGCGGCGATCAGGTCGATCGACCCTTCCGGATCAACGACGAACAACTCGGAAGCGTGAACGCGCAACAGGTCCCGGTAGCTGCGTTTCAGGGCCGAGCAGGCGATGACGATACCGTTCGGGTAATCCCCGGCGAGGCATCGCCCCACCTCGTGCAACCACGGCAGCCGGTGTTCATCCTGCAGCGCGTTTCCGGCGGCCATGACGGCTTTGTTCGCGGCGGGGTGCAGGGTATCGCCGTCGAGGAACCGGGCGCCGAGGCGCTCGGCTAGAAATTCACCGATGGTCGATTTGCCTGAGCCCTGCACACCCATGACGACGATCGGCGGGAGGCCCACGCTCAGCCCTTGGTCGCTCCGGCGGTGAGGCCGGACACGATGTATTTCTGGGTGAACAGTGCGATGACCATGATCGGAACGGTGACGACGACGGCTGCCGCCATTAGGCTCCCCCAGTCGATGCTGGCATACGAGACGAAGTTGAAGATCGCCACCGGCAGGGTCTTGGTATTCGCCCCGGAGAGCACCAACGCGAACATGAAGTTGTTCCACGAAAAGATAAACGAGAGAATGCCGGCCGTCGCGAGTCCCGGAACCGACAGCGGCAGTGTGATCCGCAGGAACGCGCCGATGTGGGTGAGGCCATCCACCTGCGCCTGCTCTTCCAGCTCAAGCGGAGTCGAGTCGAAATAGCTGATCATGATGTACACGATCAGCGGCAGGGCGACGAACATGTGCGAGAGAATCAGCACGCCGAAGCCGCCGACCATGCGCATGTTGGCGAAGATGAAGTACCACGGTACGAGCAGGCTGACGCCCGGAATGATGCGTGCCATGAGCACGACCAGCGCGGAGCGGTGCATCGCGAAACGACTCATCGCGTAGGCGGCCGGAACTCCGATGAGCAGGGAGAAGACAGTGGACAACAAGGCCACCCAGAAACTATTGAAGATGAATCCGAAATAGTTGTTGCGGCTGAGCACGTTGTCGTAGTTGTCGAGCGTCGGCGTGAAGAACAGGGTCTTGCTGGCGTCATAGATGTCGACATTGGTTTTGAGTGATGCAACGAACATCCACACCAGCGGAGCGACGAACAGCAGCACCGTGAGGGTCAGCGCGACGACCCGAAAGATTTTGTACGCTCGCGGTTTGCGACGCCGCGGTGCGATCGCGACCGGGCGCGGTTTCTGGGTGACAGGCCGGGCTGGCAGGGTCGTGGTCATGACCGGTTCGCCTTTCTGCGGTAGGTGAGTACCCACATGATCGCGATGATGAGCAGGAAGAACAGGATCAGCACGGTGGATGCGATTCCGTAGTCGTTGTAGTCGAAGCTCAAGCCGAAGGCATAGATGTTCAACGTCTCGACTTCGTGGAATGATCCGCCACCCTTGCCCTTGGTGGCATAGAGGATGTCGAAGGTCTTGAGGGCGTCGATTCCGCGCAGCACGACGGTCACGATGACGGTGGCGCGCAGCAGCGGCAGGGTGACGAACCAGAATCTCTGCCAAGCGTTGGCGCCGTCGATGCGGGCGGCTTCGTCGGGTTCGTCGGAGAGTGAGGTGAGGCCGGCGAGTAGCATCAGCACGACCATCGGTGTCCACTGCCAGATGTCGACGAACATGAGCGTCGGCAGAGCCGTGTACTGGCCGGACAGCCAGGGCTGGGCCGGAATACCGATCCAGCTGAGCACCTGGTTGGCGAAGCCGATGTTCGGGTCGAAGATGAGGCGCCACATCATGCCGACGGCAACCGGGGTGGCGACCAGAGGCAGCAGGATCGCGACGCGAACCCATTTCTCGCCGCGGAACGGGCGCCAGAGCAGCAGGGCGATGCACATGCCGAGGACAAGCTCAACGGCGAGCGCTCCACCGGTGAAGACGAACGTGCGCATGACTGCGGGCCAGAAACGTTCCGTATCGGTGAGCACCTCGACGTAGTTGCTGAATCCGACCAGGTTCGAGGCTGCGCGCACCGAGCCCTCGGAGTCGGTCACGCTGAGGTACAAGGTCCAGCCCAGCGGCACCGCGATGAGCAGTCCGACGAAGATCATCGCGGGGGAAGCGAAGAGCCACTTGCGATGACGGTTTGCCCAGGTGGAATAGTTCTTCCACATTGAGGGCTTGATGGTGACCATTGTGGTCATCGTTCACCTCACACTTGGTATTGCACGTTCAGAAAGAAGGGGGTGGCGGGGCGGACGACCGCGTTCCGGCATCCGCCCCGCCTCAGTGGTGCGGGTTATTCGTCGTCGAGGATTCCCTGAAAAGCCTCGCTCGCGGCATCCGCTGCTGCGTCGGAGTCGCCGCCGGTGATGGCGATGACGATCGGATCTCCTACGATCTCGCGCGCTTCGGGCACCTTGATGACGAGCGGACGGTCATGACCGACACCGTTCTTGGTGCTCGTGGCGATCGCGGCGGCGAGGTCGGCCGGGTAGGTCGACGTGCCCTCCGGGTCTTCCCAGACCGACTGGCGCGCACCGGGAACGCCGTCCTGCTGCACCTCCAGGGTCAGGTCCGCGCTGGTGGCCCATTCGATGAAGGACCAGGCTTCATCCGTGTAGGCCGATTCAGCGTTGACGCCGAGCGCCCAGGACGGCACGTTGTAGGCGGCCGAACCGCCAGGACCGGCCGGCATCGGTGCGAAGCCGACGGTGTCGGAGACCTTGGAGGTCTCGGGGTCGGTCGCGTTCTTGTAGAGGCTGTCGGCCTCGGTGTACAGTCCGGCCTGGCCCTGCGTGAAGATGGCCATGGCCTCAGGCCAGCTCATGTCGGTGCTGACATTCTCCGGACCGTAGTCGCGGATCAGTCCGCCGTAGAACGCGTAGGCTTCCTTGGCCTCAGGGCTGGCGATAGCTGAGTTGCCGTCTTCGTCGATGAAGTCACCGCCGAAGCTGTAGAGAAAGCTGGAGAACTGGGTGACGGCGGCGGACTTGCCGGTACGGGCGACGAAGCCGGCCACGCCGGGGTTCTGTTCCTTGATTGCCTTGGCCGCGGCTTCGAGCTCGTCCATCGTGGTCGGCACCTCGAGTCCGGCCTTGGCGAGGAGGTCCTTGCGGTAGTAGAGCACTTCCTGCTCGGTGATGATCGGTACGCCAACGACGTTGCCGTCGTAGGTGGTCGACTCGACCGGCCCGGACTGGAAGTCGCTCCAGTTCCAGTCGGCGTTCGACTCGACGTTGTCAGTCAGGTCGGCCAGATAGCCGTTCTTCGCGAACAGCTTGCCTTCTTGGAGCGGGCGATACATCATGACGTCGATCTCATCGGTGCCCGCATTAAGCTTCACGTTGTACTGATCGGAGAGCTGGTCTTCACCGTACTGGCTGAGCTCGACCGTGAGGCCGGTGGCCGCCTCGAACTCGGGCAGCTTGCTCTTGATCGTGTCGGTCCAGACGTGGTTGGCGAGGGTCACCCGAAGAGTCTTCGAGCCCCCGCCATCACTGGCACCGGCACTGCACGCGGTAAGCGTACCCGCCGCGAAGAATGTCGCTGCGACGATGGCCGCAACGCGAACAACTGAATGACGCTTCACTGTGTCTCCCATTCGCAGAACCGGCGCTTTGAGCCACGGTCCCCAACAGAATGCATCTTTACATCTGTCTCGAAAGGAAACATTACCGAATAAAGCATACTTATTCAAGTTTATTGCTGGAACGATATGATCAACCGCATGACTCACAATGTGACGACCGGGCCGGGTGCCGACCCACTCGTCGACTTACCCCCGAGCCTTGACGACGACACCCCCGCGACCAGCCTGCACGCGCGCGTCGTTGATCTGCTCGGCTTGGCAATCTGCGCCGGAGAGCTGGCGAGCAAGTCAGTCTTCCGCATCGAGGAGCTCGAAGAGCGATACGGAGTCTCTCGATCGGTGGTGCGCGAAGCTATCCGCGTGCTCGCCTCCATGGGTATGCTCGCGTCTCGCCGCCGCGTCGGCGTGCAAATTCTGCCAGCCTCCGAGTGGAACCTGTATGACCCACAGGTCATCCGCTGGAGGCTCGCCTCGCCGGCCCGCATCGCCCAATTGCGTTCCCTGACCGAGCTGCGCACCGCCAT
This sequence comes from Cryobacterium sp. Hh11, assembly GCF_004404045.1. Taxonomy (NCBI): domain Bacteria; kingdom Bacillati; phylum Actinomycetota; class Actinomycetes; order Micrococcales; family Microbacteriaceae; genus Cryobacterium; species Cryobacterium sp. Hh11. The sequence goes on from NZ_SOHF01000006.1 coordinate 35,288, forward strand.
TGAACCGCAGGCCGCCCGGCTCGCCGCCATCCGCGCTCCACTAGCGGATGCCAGTGAGCTGATGGGGCTGGCCGGCAAGCTGTGGGCTGCCGGTCAGGCCGACGACCCCGAGGCCTTCCTCGTGCTCGACATCGAGTTTCACCGTCTGGTGTTGGCAAGTTCGGGCAACGAGATGTTCGCCAAACTCAACACCCTGGTCGCCGAAGTGCTGACCGGGCGCACAAATTACGGGCTGATGCCGAGGCATCCGCACAACGAAGCGCTGCAACTGCACGTCGATGTGGCCAGCGCGATTCAGCGCGGCAACCCGGAGGCAGCCCACGAAGCCATGCTCGGCATCATGGAACGCGCCTTCAGCGAGATGAGTTCCATCTGGGACGGCAAATCAACGCAGTGAGCCCAGTCAAGCGTCTACTGACCCCTGAATGTGGGACCGACCGGCGTCGTGGGATAACCTTGACAGTGGCCTGTTCAATACAGTCCCAAAGGAGAAAACGTGTCAGAGTCCCGTGCAGCGCAGGCAAATATTGGTGTCGTCGGACTGGCGGTGATGGGCTCGAACCTCGCCCGTAACCTCGCCGGCCGCGAGGGAAACACGGTCGCCGTGTACAACCGCTCCCCTGAGCGAACCCGCCTACTCACGACCGAACACCCGGAAGCGAACTTCGTCGCCTCCGAGAACATCGCCGACTTCGTCGCCTCGCTCACCAAGCCGCGCACCGCAATCATCATGGTGCAGGCCGGTAAGGGAACCGACGCCGTCATTACCCAGCTCTCCGAGCTGTTCGAACCCGGCGACATCATCGTCGACGGCGGCAACGCCGAATTCACCGACACCATCCGTCGCGAGAAGGAGCAGAGCGCCAAAGGCATCAACTTCGTCGGCGCCGGCATCTCCGGTGGCGAAGAGGGCGCTCTCAACGGCCCGAGCATCATGCCCGGCGGTTCCGTCGAGGCGTACAAAACCCTCGGCCCGATCCTCGAATCCATTGCCGCCGTCGTCGACGGTGTGCCCTGCGTCACCCACATCGGCACCGACGGTGCCGGTCACTTCGTCAAGATGATCCACAACGGCATCGAATATGCCGACATGCAGCTCATCGCCGAGGCCTACGACCTGCTCCGCAAGGTCGGCGGGCACTCCCCCGAAGCCATCGCCGACGTCTTCACCGACTGGAACGACGGAGAACTCAACAGCTACCTCATCGAAATCACCGCCGAGATTCTGCGTCAGGTTGACGCCAAGACCGGAGCCCCGTTCATCGACGTCGTTCTCGACGAGGCCGGCTCGAAGGGAACCGGCGTCTGGACCGTGCAGAACTCGCTCGACCTCGGCGTTCCCGTCGGCGGAATCGCCGAAGCCGTCTTCGCTCGCGCCGTGTCCAGCCACCCGGAACAGCGCGGCCCCGTGCGCGCCACCCTCACGGCTCGCCCCGAGATCGCCGTGGTCGGTCACACCTTCCAGGAAGACGTGCGCCAGGCGCTCTACGCCTCGAAGATCGTTGCCTACGCGCAGGGTTTCGACGCGATCATCGCCGGAGCCAAGAAGTACGGCTGGAACATCGACAAGGGCGCCATCGCCACCATCTGGCGCGGCGGTTGCATCATTCGGGCCCAGTTCCTCAACCGCATCGTGGATGCCTACAACAACGACCCGTCGATCCCGACCCTGCTCGTCGACCCGTACTTCGCCGAGGCCATTGCCTCCGGTGAAGCCGCGTGGCGCCGCGTCGTCTCGACCGCCGCACTGTCGGGCATCCCGGTTCCCGGTTTCGGTTCGAGCCTGAGCTACTTCGACTCGCTCGCGAGCGAACGCCTTCCGGCCGCGCTCGTGCAGGGACAGCGCGACTTCTTCGGCGCGCACACCTACCACCGCGTCGACATGCCCGGCACCTTCCACACGCTGTGGTCGGGCGACCGCAGCGAGATCGCCACGGAAGCGTCGACTCACTAGGCCCGCAGTTCTGCCGGCCGGCAGCATCCACTTATATAACGGATGCTGCCGGCCGTTTTGTCTACCCGGGTCGCTTCACACCCACGTCTGGAATACTTGGACTCCCCATGACTGACAACCACCCCGAGCTCTCCGGCTACGAGCCGAACGACAACTACCGTCCGCTGCGCGGCAAGCACTTCACCGCAATTTTGCGGGTCGCTGTCGTGCTCGGGCTCATTGCCCTGGTGGTGCCGGGCGTGCTCACGACCATGCGGGTCGCCTCCGACACCGCGGCCAACGCCTGCGTGGCCGCGGTGGCCCAGTACTATCCCTTCGCCGTCGACTTCGATGCCCGCTTCGACCTGACCGGACCCGGCGGATTCGGCTGGCAGTGCTACGCGATCGACCAGAACGAGCGCGACACCTTCGTCACGCCGCTCGGCATCATCCCCGCCGCGCCGCGCCAGCTGGCCCCCGCCACCCGCACCTAGCGCGCCTCGAGACCCAGCTGGCGGCCTCCGCTCTTCGCCGAGCCGTGAGTTTCGCCCCGCGGGCACCACCGAGCCGTGAGTTTCGGCCCGAAAATCGCCAAAAATACCCTCAAACTCACGGCTCGACGATCAAAACTCACGGCTCGACGGTTGAAACTCACGGCTCGATGTGGTGGCCGCAACGAGAAGCCAGATTCGACCCCATGCATAGGCCAATGCACGCGGTGGGCGGGCGACAACGCGAGAAAAGCCGCGAAACGGGGCGGGCAGCATCCGTTATTGACGCATTTAATGAAAGGGAGGCGGCGACCACAGCCACCTCCCCAATACGATCTGGTGCCTACGCAGCGCCGTCGAACATCGAGGTGACCGAACCCTCGTCGAAGACCTCATGGATCGCGCGCGCGAGCAGCGGAGCGATCGGCAGCACGGTCAGGGTGGGGAAGCGCTTCTCCGGCGGGATCGGCAGCGTGTCGGTGACGACGACGGCGCTGATGGCCGGGTTCTGCAGCATGTCGACGGCCGGGTCGCTGAACACGGCGTGGGTCGCGGCGACGACGACGCCGATGGCGCCGGCCTCACGGAGGGCCTCCGCCGCCAGGGCGATGGTACGTCCGGTGTCGATCATGTCGTCAACGAGCAGGCAGACGCGGCCGCTGACCTGGCCGACGATCTCGTGCACGGAGACGCGGTTCGGCACGAGCGGGTCGCGACGCTTGTGGATGATCGCCAGCGGCACACCGAGGCGGTCGCTCCAGATGTCAGCGACGCGCACGCGACCCATGTCGGGCGAGACTACGGTGAGGGTGGCCGGGTCGAGCTTCTCGCGGAAGTGCTCGAGCAGCACCGGCATCGCGAACAGGTGGTCGACGGGGCCGTCGAAGAAGCCCTGAATCTGGGCCGCGTGCAGGTCGATCGACATGATGCGGTCGGCGCCGGCGACCTTGAACAGGTCGGCGACGAGGCGGGCCGAGATCGGCTCGCGGCCGCGGCCCTTTTTGTCCTGGCGGGCATAGGGGTAGAACGGTGCGACCACCGTTATGCGCTTGGCCGAGGCACGCTTGAGGGCGTCGACCATGATGAGCTGTTCCATCAGCCATTCGTTGATCGGCGCGGTGTGCGACTGGATGACGAAGGCATCCGAGCCGCGCACGCTCTCGTCGAACCGGGCGTACAGTTCGCCGTTGGCGAAAGTACGTGCGTCGGTGTGGAGCAGCTCAGAACCAAGCTCCGTGGCGATATCGAGAGCGAGCTGCGGGTGTGCTCGCCCCGAAACCAGTACTAGTCGTTTGTCGCCGCTGGTCTTGATTTCCGACACTTATTCTCCAGTCTCTGTGGTGCTGCTCGCTGCGGCTGCTGTCGCCGCAGCTGTGCCGGCCCGGTTGGTCTCGACCCAGCCGTCCATATTGCGTTGCGGGGCCACGTTAATGGCCAAAGCGCCGGCCGGAACGTTTTTGCGAACGACCGTGCCAGCCCCCGTATACGCCCCGTCTCCAATTGTAATCGGGGCGACGAACACGTTGTGCGACCCGGTACGCACGTGCGACCCGATCGCCGAGTGGTGTTTGGCCACTCCGTCATAGTTGGCGAATATTGTTCCGGCGCCGATATTGGACTCGACCCCGACCGTGGCATCGCCAACGTAGCTCAGGTGCGGCACCTTGCTGCCCGCGCCGATCTGGGCGTTTTTGGTCTCGACGAAGGCACCGATCTTGCCATCGGCGCCGAGCACTGTGTTCGGGCGCAGATATGAGAACGGACCGACGGATGCCCCGGCCTCGATCACCGCGAGGGTCGCGTCTGTACGGTTGACGCGCGCGCCTTCGCCGATTTCGCAGTCGCGCAAGGTCGTGTCCGGGCCCACGATGGCGCCGGTGGCCACGACGGTGGCTCCCTCAATCTGGGTGCCCGGCAGCAGAGTGACGTCGGCTGCGAGCACGGCCTTCAGGTCGATCCAGGTCGTGGCCGGGTCTTGCACGGTCACGCCGGCCAGCTGCCAGCCGCGCACGATCAGGGCGTTGAGCTTCTGCGCGGTGTCGCCGAGCTGGGCGCGGTCGTTGATGCCGGCGACGATCCAGGCATCGGCGACGGGAACGGCGCTCACCTCGGAGCCCGCCCGGCGCAGCAGTTCGATCACATCGGTGAGGTACTTCTCACCCTGTGCGTTCGCGGTGGTGAGCTGCGCGAGCTGTTTGCGCAGCTCGGCCAGGCCAAACAGGTAGACACCGGCGTTGATCTCGGTGACGGCCAATTCGGCATCCGTCGCATCTTTTTGCTCGACGATGCGGTCGAAAACACCCTCAACCGAGCGGATGATGCGGCCGTAGCCGGTGGCATCGTCGGGGTAGGCGGAGAGTACGGTGCCGGCGGCGGCACCGGTACGGTGCGAGGCGATGAAGGAGGCGAGCGTGGAGGCGTTCAGCAGCGGCACGTCACCGTTAATGACGAGCACGTCACCGTCCCAGCCGGCCGGAAGCGCGGCGACGGCCTGCTCGACGGCACGACCGGTGCCGGGAATCTCGTCCTGGTCGATGATGGTGCTCTCCGGCAGGTCCTGCGCGACGACAGCGGCGAGCAGGTCGCGCTCGTGCCGCACGACCGTGATGACGTGGGCGGCGTCCAGTGCGCGCGCGGTCGCGAGAACGTGGCTGACGATGGGCACCCCGGCGAGCGGATGCAGCAGCTTCGGCAGGCTGGACTTCATGCGAGTGCCCTGGCCGGCGGCCAACACGATGATGGCGAGGCGGGCGTCTGTCACAGGATTCCTAACGCATTTGGTGAAGAAAGTGAGGGCTCCGCCACCAGGATTCGAACCTGGACCGAACAACTCCAAAGGTTGCCGTGCTGCCGTTACACTATGGCGGACCATGCTGACCGGGGCCAGCAACCTGTCAAGTCTGCCAGATTCCGGCGGCCAGCATGCACCGCTGGCACCTGCAAGAGGCCTCTGGGCGAAGAAAGCACCCGGTAAGCGGGATAATGGAGCAATGCCTGGCCATGATGAAGTCGATCGAATCGTTGATTCGTGGCTGCGTGAACGGCCCGATCTCGACTTCGCGCCACTGCAGGTGCTCAGCCGCGTCGCCCGACTGTCCAAGCATCTCGACCGTGCCCGCCGTACCGCATTCTCCCGTTCGGAGCTCGCGTCCTGGGAATTCGACGTATTGTCGGCCCTGCGCCGGGCCGGCAGCCCCTTTGAGCTCAGCCCGAAGGCCCTGCTGCAGCAGACCCTGGTCTCAAGCGGCACCATGACGAACCGCATCGACGGGCTCGTCGAACGCGGGCTGGTGAAGCGCCGCTCCGCACCGAACGACGGTCGCGGCATCCTGGTGGGCATGACGCCCGCCGGCCTCAGCCGAGTGGATGCCGCGATCACCCGGCTGGTCGAAGCCGAGGCTGCTCTGCTCGCGACCCTCTCGGTGAGCGACCAGGAGCGCCTGGCCGGTCTGCTGCGCAAGTTGAGCCTCGACTTCGACTGAGCCCCACGAGAGCTAGCGGCGGAGCGCCTTGCGGGCGAGGTAGTTGCCGAAGAACTGCACGAACTGCACCAGCACGATAATCAGCAGCACGGCCGCCCAGGTCACGATCGGGTTGAACTGGCGGTAGCCGTACTGCAGGGCGAAGTTGCCCAGGCCGCCGCCGCCGACGTAGCCGGCGACCGCCGACATGTCCACGAGCGCCACGAAAATGAAGGTATAGCCGAGAATCAGCGGTCCAAGCGCTTCGGGCAGCAGCACCGTGAAGATGATGCGAATCGGCCCGGCACCGACGCTGCGCGCCGCGTCGATCACACCGGGCGTCACGGTGAGCAGGTTCTGCTCGACGATGCGCGCCATGGCGAACGACGCCGCGAGGGCGATCGTGAAGATGATGGCGTTATTGCCGATGCCGCTGCCGGTGACGGCCCGGGCGAGCGGTTGCGCCGCCGCGAGAAAGATAATGAACGGAATCGGGCGAATGAAGTTCACCAGCAGATTGAGCAGGAAGAACAACGGTTTGTTCTCGAGGATACTGCCGGCCCGGGTGAGGTAGAGCCCGAGGCCCACCAGCAGCCCACCGAGGCCACCGAAGAAGAGGGTGAGCGCGACGATGTAGAGCGTCTCGTAGGTGGCCGTCCAGAGTTCGGGCAGCAGATTGATCAGGGCATCCATCAGCGCACCTCCGTGACGGTCGTGAGCGTTCGAATATGGGCGAGTACCTGGTCGACGACCGGGTCAGCGCCGGTGAGGGCAAGGGTGAGGTGCCCGAACGGGCGTCCCTGAATCTCGTTAATGCCGCCGTAGACGACCTCGAAGGCGATGCCGGCCCTGGCCAGTTCACCGAAGACGGCGCCCTGGTCGACCGCGCTGTCGCGAAAGGCCAGCGTGACGATGCGGCCGGCGTGACGTTCGCGCAGCACGGCGAGTTCGGCCGGAGATGGCACCCCCTTGACCACGGTCGAGACGAACCGAGCGGATGCCGCGGCTTGCGGGTTCGAGAACACATCAAAGACGGGTCCGCGTTCAATGACCCGGCCCTGGTCCATCACGGCAACCTTGGTCGCGATGGTCTGGATGACATCCATTTCGTGGGTGATCACGATGATGGTGACCCCGAATTCCGCATTCACTCGCTTCAGCAGGGCGAGGACTTCGTGGGTGGTTTCCGGGTCGAGGGCGCTCGTGGCCTCGTCGGCGAGCAGGATGCTCGGCTGGGTGGCGAGGGCACGGGCAATACCGACCCGCTGCTTCTGGCCACCGGAGAGCTGGTCGGGAAAGGACCCGGCCTTGTCGCTGAGGCCGACGAAGTCGAGCAGCTCGGCCACGCGTGCGGCGCGCTTCTCCTTGGGATATCCGGCGACTTCGAGCGGGTAGGCCACATTGCGGGCCACCGTGCGGGAGCCGAGCAGGTTGAACTGCTGAAAGATCATGCCGATGCCGAGGCGCACCTGGCGCAGCTCGCGCTCTCGCAGCGTGGCGATGTTCTGCCCGTTGACCCAGATCTCACCGGAAGTCGAGCGCTCGAGAGCATTGATCAGACGCACCAGGGTGCTCTTGCCGGCACCGGAATAGCCGATAATGCCGTAAATATCGCCGGCTTCAACGTCGAGGCTGACATCGGCGATCGCCGTGACGCTCGCGCCGTCTTTGGACGTGGGCGGGTAGATCTTGCCCACATTGCGCAGACTGACTACAGCCATCCGTTTGCCTCGCTCATTTCATGCTCCGTGATACCCGACACAACAGCGCAGTCCAGGGCGCCTGCTCCCCCGGACTGCGCTGATGAAGCGGATGCTTACTTGGCGGCCTTGATATCGGCCTGAACCGTCGCGAGCGACTTGGCCAGGTCGGAGGCGGGGGTGGTCACCATTTCGGCGGTGTCGCCCGAGACGGCCAGCACGCCGTCCTGCACGTCCTGGGTGTTCTGGTAGATCTCGACGAGCTGCTGGAAGGTCGCGTTGTCCTTGTCTTCGTCCCGCGAGACGAAGATGTTGACGTAGGGCAGCGCCTGCGGGTCGGTCGCGTCATCGGTGGCGATGGCGTCCTCGAACTTGAGTCCGCCCTTCTCGGCGAAGTCGTTGTTAATGACCGCGGCGGCGACGTCGGGCAGCGACGCGACGGTGAGCGAGGCGTCGAGGGCCGTGACCTTGACCTTGGAGGCCTCCTCGTCGATGTCGGACAGGCTGGAGAAGATGGATCCGCCGTCCTTCAGAACGATGAGACCGTTGGACTGCAGAATGACGAGCGCGCGTGCCTGATTGCTGTCGTCGTCGGGCACGGCGATGGTGTCGCCCTTCACGATGTCATCGACGTTGCTGTACTCGGTGGAGTACAGGCCCAGCGGGTAGATGGCCGTGGCGCCGATCGGAGCCAGGTTGTCGCCGCTCGCCTCGTTGTATTCGGCGAGGTAGACGATGTGCTGGAACTGGTTGAGGTCGACCTCTCCGGCGGCGAGGGCCGGGTTCACCTGCGGGTACTGCGCGAAGTCGACGATCTCGATCTCAATGCCCTCGGCCGCTGCGGCCTCGGTGTAGATCGCCCAGTACGGGTCGCTCGCTCCGACGACGCCGATCTTGATGGCATCACCGTCGGTACCGGTGGCCGGTCCTTCGGAGGCTCCGGCACAGCCGGCCAGCAGGGCGACGAGCGGTACGAGGGCGAGACCAGCGAGCAGGCTCTTCTTGTTCACGATTTTCTTCACGGTAATTCCTTCAGGCGCTGTGGGTTCGGTTTCGTATGGCAGGGCGCAGCACAGTGCATTTCGTCACGGTTCGACGAGACGCACTGACAGCTCGCGGGCACACAACAACGACCGGTCAAACCAGAAGGCTGCGCCCACGAGGAGCTGTGTACCGCGGCTGCGCAGGCACCCCTTAACGATACGTGCCGAAGCTGCGACGCGTGGTCTGCACCGACACACTGCGTCACAGCTTCTGCGAAACTAGCCCTCGATCAGCTCAGTAAGTTCGACCCAGCGGGTTTCCAGCGTGGCGATGGTCTCTTCGAGTTCGGTCAGCTTCACGCCGAGTTCGCCGAGACCGGCAAAATCGGACTGGTCGTGGGCGGCGAGCTTCTCGTGCTTCTGCGCAATACGCTCCTGCAACTTGACAACCTTGCGGTCGATGGAGCCGAGCTCCTTCTGGGCGTTGCGCAGTTCAGCGCCGCCCAGGCTGGGGATCTTTTTGGTCTTGCCAGCGGCATCCGTTGGAGAACCGGCTGCCGGGCCGGCGACCGCCCTGCGGCGTACCTCGAGGTACTGGTCGACGCCGCCGGGCAGGTGGCGAAAGCCGCCGTCCATGACCGCGTACTGGTTGTCGGTGACGCGCTCGATCAGGTACCGGTCGTGCGACACGACGAGCAGGGTGCCGGGAAAGGAGTCGAGCAGGTCTTCCATGGCGGCGAGCATGTCGGTGTCGAGGTCGTTGGTGGGCTCGTCGAGGATGAGCACGTTCGGCTCGCTCAGCACGATGAGCAGCAGTTGCAGACGGCGCTTCTGTCCACCGGAGAGGTCCTTGACCTGGGTGGTGAGCTGTGCGCTCAAGAAGCCCATTCGTTCGAGCATCTGGCCGGGCGTGATCTCTTTGCCGCCGGCCATGTAGCTGGTTTTCTGGCGGCCGATGACGTCGCTGACCCGGTCGTTGCGAATCTCGTCGAGTTCGAACAACTGCTGGGTGAGCACAGCCACCTTGATGGTCTTGCCGCGCTTGACGGTTCCAGTCGTCGGCTGCAGGGTGCCGGCGACGAGGTTCAGCAGGGTGGACTTGCCTGCGCCGTTGACGCCCATAATGCCGGTGCGCTCCCCCGGCGCGATGCGCCAGGTGATGTCGTTCAGCACGGTCTTGTCGCCGAATTTCACGCCGATGTCGATGAGGTCGACGACGTCCTTGCCGAGGCGCTGCATCGCCATCGACTGCATCGTGACGGTGTCGCGGGGCGGCGGCTCATTCTCGATCAGCACGTTGGCGGCATCGATGCGGAACTTGGGCTTGGCGGTGCGGGCCGGGGCGCCGCGGCGCAGCCAGGCCAGTTCTTTCTTCATGAGGTTCTGGCGCTTGGATTCAACGACGGAACTCATGCGGTCGCGCTCGACGCGCTGCAGAATGTAGGCGGCGTAGCCACCCTCGAACGGCTCGATCAGGCGGTCGTGCACCTCCCAGGTGATATTGCAGACCTCGTCGAGGAACCACCGGTCGTGGGTGACGACCACGAGTCCGCCCGACTGGGCTGCCCAGCGGGTCTTGAGGTGACCGGCCAGCCAGGAAATGCCTTCCACGTCGAGGTGGTTGGTGGGCTCATCGAGGAAGATGCAGTCGTAATCGCCGATGAGCACGGCGGCGAGGGCCACGCGGCGGCGCTGGCCACCGGAGAGGTCGTCGACGAGGGCGTCCCAGGGGATGTCGCGCACGAGACCACCGATGACGTCGCGCACCTTGGCGTCGCCAGCCCAGACGTGTTCTTCGATGCCGCCGACGATGGTGTGGCCGACGGTCTGGCCGCTGGCGAGGTCGTCGGACTGGTCGAGCATGCCGATCGTGACGCCGCGGCGACGGGTGACCCGGCCTTCGTCGGGTTCCATGCGGCCGGCGAGCAGACGCATCAGGGTGGACTTGCCGTCGCCGTTCTTGCCGACGACGCCGATGCGGTCGCCTTCGTTGAGGCCGGCGGTGACGCTGTCGAAGATGACGCGGGTGGGAAATTCGAGGTGCAGGGACTCAGCCCCGAGAAGATGTGCCATAGCCTCCAAGTTTACGGCACGCCGGGGCGTACGATTCCGGGCTAGTCGTTGATCAGGCGGGCGCCGTGCACCGGGCCGGTGGCGCGCACGACACGCAGGCGGGAGGCGGAGAGCGCGACCTGCAATTCGAGCGCGCTGTCGGCATCCGCTACTAAAAAGGCCACGGTCGGGCCGGAGCCGGAGAGGATACCGGCGAGGGCTCCGTTTTCTTCGCCGAGCTGCAGCACCTTGCCGAGGCCGGGCGCGAGGTGCAGAGCGGGGGCCTGCAGGTCGTTGTGCAGCACGTCGGCGAGCATGTGCGGGTCGCCGGCCCGCAACGCCTGCAGCACGTTTGCGTCGACGGAGGGCTGGTGCTGGGCCGGAAAAATGTCCTGGGCGTGGCGGTCGCGGTGCCGATCGAGTTCCTGATAAACACCGGGTGTCGACATTCCGAAGTCGGCGAGGGCGAGCACCCACTGAAATTTGCCCTTGGCCAGAGCCGGGCTGAGCTGGTCGCCGCGGCCGGTGCCGATCGCGGTGCCGCCGGTGAAGGAGAACGGCACGTCGGCGCCGAGCTTGGCGGCGATCCCGAGCAACTCGTCCTTGGTGGCGTTGGTGCCCCAGAGCGCGTCGCAGGCTAGAAGGGTGGCTGCGGCGTCCGCGGAGCCGCCGCCCATTCCACCGGCAATGGGTACGTTCTTTTCGATCTCGAGGTGCACGCCACCGCGATAGCCGGCCTTGCGGGCCAGGGCCCGAGCGGCTTTGATGGCGAGGTTGGTGCCGCCGGTCGCGAGGCCGGAGGTGTCGATGCTGCCGCTGAATTCGACCGAGAAGTCGGTAGCGGGCGTGGCGCGCACGTCTTCGAACAGGGAAACGGCCTGGTAGGCGGTCGCGAGGTCGTGGTAGCCGTCTTCCATGACGGCACCGACCTTGAGAAAGACGTTGATTTTGCCGGGAGCCCGCGCGTGCACAACGGGGCTGCCGGCGGTCGTCATCATGCTTTTAACTTAGCCCAGCCTGTCTACCCGCACGGACAGCACGCTCGTGCTAGGCCGGTATCCAGACCCGCGCGATGGCGAGAAAGTCGTGCACGGTCAGCTGTTCGCCGCGGGTGGTCGGGTCGATTCCGGCCTCCGACATGAGCGCGGATGCCGCCGTCGAGTCCCCGAGAACCACCGACAGTGACTGGCGCAGCATCTTGCGGCGCTGTTGAAAAGCGGCGTCGACGAGCGCGAAGGTCTTCAGCCGCAGTTCCTCGGATTCCAGCGGGGTGGCGCGACGATCGAAGGCGATCAAGATCGAATCGACGTTGGGAACCGGCCAGAACACCTGGCGGCTGACCTTGCCGGCGGTGCGAAAATCGCCGTACCAGGCGGCTTTGACGCTGGGGCTGCCGTAGACCTTGTTGCCGGGAGGAGCGGCGAGACGCTCGCCGACCTCGGCCTGCACCATGACAACACCGGCGCGAATCGAATCGAAGTGCTCGAGCAGGTAGAGCAGCACCGGAACGGACACGTTGTAGGGCAGGTTGGCGACGAGCCGGGTCGGGTCGCCGGGCAGTTCGGTGATCTTGAGGGCGTCGGCGCGGATGACCGTGAGCGCAGCACCGGGCTGCATGAGATCGACCGTCAGCGGAAGCTGCTCGGCGAGGCGGTCGTCGATCTCCACGGCGACAACGGCAGCGCCGATTTCGAGCATGCCGAGGGTGAGTGAGCCGAGGCCCGGGCCGACCTCGACGACGGTGTCACCCGGCGCGACGCGGGCGACCTTGACGATGCGCCGCACGGTATTGCCGTCGATGACGAAGTTCTGGCCGAGCTTCTTGGTGGGGTTGACTCCGAGCATCTCGGCGAGGTCGCGAATCTCGGCGGGGCCGAGCAGCGTCTTGGTGGGCTTGGCCGCGATGGCGGGGTCAGCGGGGACGGGCTCCGGGGAATGGCGGCCGGTCATGCGAGGCCACCGAGTGGGGCCTGATCGGGATTTTGCCCGTCGTTTGGGGCGGCGAAGGCAGCGGTGACGGGTTCGGCGTCCCAGCGTCCGTAGACCAGCTCGGTGTTGGCGGTGATTTGCGCGGAGAGCAGGGAGACATCCGTTTCGAGGTGGGCGGCCATGCCGCGCAGCGTGTTGGGCAGCAGGTACGGCGCATTGGGCCGGCCACGGTAGGGCAGCGGGGTGAGAAAGGGGGCATCCGTCTCGACCAGCAGCAGGTTGCGCGGGGCGGCGAACAGGGCTTCCCGCAGGTTGCCGGCGTTCTTGAACGTGACATTGCCGGCGAAGGACATATACCAGCCGTGCTCGGCGCACAGCCGGGCCATGTCGGCGTCGCCGGAGAAGCAGTGAAAGACCGTACGTTCGGGGGCGCCAACCCGAAGCAGAGTTTCGATCACGGCCTCGTGGGCATCGCGGTCGTGAATCTGAAGCGCGAGGTTGTGCTCCTTGGCGATGCGGATATGCGCTTCAAAGGAGCGGAACTGGGCGGCGCGACCGTCGTGACCCGTACGAAAGAAGTCGAGGCCGGTCTCGCCGACCGCGACAACGCGCGGCTGGCCGGCGAGTTCGTTGATCACGGCGAGGGCGTCGTCGAGGGTTCCGGCTTCCTCGAGATCGGGTGCCTCGTTGGGATGGATCGCGACGGCGGCCAGCATGCGCGGCTCGATCCGGGCAGCAGCAGCCGACCAACGTGAGGTTTCGACGTCTCCGCCGACCTGGATCACACCGCGCACGCCAACGCTCGAGGCGCGGTCGAGCTGTTCCCGATAGCTGAGCGGATGCTCCCCATCGGCGATTTCGAGATGGGTGTGGTTGTCGTAGACGGGAACAGTGAGTGGCTCCGGTAACGGTGGGTAGCTCAGGTCGCGGCCCGCGGTATTGTCGCGGCGGCGAATGGCACTGCCGTAGCCGTCGATGCCGTCAGGACCAGGCACGTCATTAGGCACCGCGTCATTAGGCATCGGCTGGCTCCACGATCGATTCGATGCGCGGGAACAGCGGTTCGAGCGGGCTGACCTGGGCGCCGCCGGTCCACTCCCACGCCCGGTCGACGCGCTGGTCGGTGAGGGCGCCGTCGCCGCCGAGGGCGGCCCACAGCTTGGCGGTGGCAATGGGAATGACCGGAGAGAGCAGCACTGTGAGGGTGCCGAGGCCGCGCACGGCCGTGTGCAGCACGGTCTCCAGGCGCGCCCGGGTTTCCGGGTTCTTGGCCAGGGCCCACGGTTCCTGCAGGGTGATGTAGCCGTTGAGTTCGTCGACGAGTTCCCACACGCTGGTGAGGGCGTCGTGGATGGCGAGGGTCTCGATGGCTTTCGCCGCGGCATCCGTCACCCGCTGTTCGGTGGCAGCAATCGCGAGGTCGTCGGCTGTGAGCTCGCCGGCGGCCGGCACAACGCCGTCGCAGTAGCGCACGACCATGGCGATCACGCGGGAGGCGAGGTTGCCGAAGCCGTTGGCGAGTTCGGACTGGTAGCGGGCCGAGAGGTCTTCCCAGCTGAACGAACCGTCCTGGCCGAAGCTGATGGCACGCATGAAATAGTAACGAAAGGCATCGGAGCCGAAAGTGTCGGTGATCTGGCTCGGGGCGATACCGGTGAGCTTGGACTTGCTCATCTTCTCGCCGCCGACCAGCAGCCAGCCGTGGCCGAAGACCTGCTTGGGTACCTCGATACCGGCGGCCATGAGCATGGCCGGCCAGATGACGGCGTGAAAACGCAGAATATCCTTGCCGACGATGTGGGTCGCGGGCCAGCGGCTCGCGAATTCCTCGTCGTTCTGACCGTAGCCGGCCGCGGTGATGTAGTTGAGCAGCGCGTCGAACCAGACGTAGACGACGTGCGATTCGTCCCACGGCACCTTGATGCCCCAGTCGAAGCTGGAGCGGGAGATCGACAGGTCACTCAGGCCGCGCTTGACGAAAGACATGACCTCGTTGCGGGCCGCTTCCGGCTGCACGAAGTTGGGGTTCTCTTCGTAGAGCGCGAGCAGACGGTCGGCGAAGGCACTCATCTTGAAGAAGTAGTTCTTCTCGTGCAGCAATTCGACCGGCTTGGAGTGGATCGCGCAAACCGGTTGGCCGGCGTATTCGCCGGTGCCGTCGACGAGGTCGGTGGTCTGCTTGTATTCCTCGCAGCCGACGCAGTAGTAGCCCTCATACTCGCCGGTGTAGATGTGGCCCTCGTCGTGCAGGTGCTGCAGAAACTTCTGCGCGTTCACCTCGTGGCGTTCGTCGGTGGTGCGGATGAAGTCGTCGTTGGCAATATTGACGGTCTCCAGCAGCGGCTTCCACGCGGTCTCGACCAGCCGGTCGGCCCATTCCTTCGGCGTGACGCCGTTGGCGGTGGCGGTGCGCAGAATCTTCTGGCCGTGTTCGTCGGTGCCGGTGAGCAGCCAGGCGTCATCGCCCGACTGCCGGTGCCAGCGTGCGAGCACATCGGCGGCGACCTCGGTGTAGGCGTGCCCGATGTGCGGCACATCATTCACGTAGAAAATGGGCGTGGTGATGTAAAAAGAGCCTGCGGACATGCGTTCATCTTATGCGCAGCGTGCGGCCCTGACGTTTTGTTACTCGTTGTGGGAGCTCTCCGCCGCTGGGCCGGCGGCTGCCAGGTGGTGTCGGTGGCCGAAGACCAGCGGGAGCGCCTCGTGGATGGGCGGAACCGGCGGGCGGTTCGGGGCATCCTTCGTTACCTCGCTCTCGCGCACGTCAATGCCACGTATCTTCTGGTGCGCATACTCGACTGGCATCATGCACAGCACGATCTTGCCGTGGGCATGCCCAGCTTCCAGCTCCCGATAGGCGTCCCGCACCCGTTCGAATGGGTAAATGGCGGCAACCGGAATCACGATCTGATGGTCGGCGATCAGGCGCGCAATCTTCTCAAGCACGACGGTGTCGGTCGAGTCAACATTCATCAGTCCGTTGTCGCCCAGGCGATTCAGCTCGGCATCAACACCATCGGGCGCAATCCGCCGCAACCGCTCGTCGAATCCTGGACCGTATTCCACCGGTATCACGCCGATTTGGCGCAGGTAGTCAAAACTGTTCTGGCTGGCGGTGCCGATAACTCGGGCTCCACGTCGTTTGGCCAACTGTGCCGCGATCACGCCGACACCACCGTGTGCGGCGTGCACGAGCACCGTGCGACCCGGGCCGGGGCTCGCGCCGGAGACCGCCTGCCACGCGGTCGCTGCAGCAACGTAAAGGCTGCCGGCGATCTCCCACGGCAACCGCTCGGGCTTGTGAATGATGTTCCCTACCGGGACTGTGACAAAATTCGCCTGGGAACCGCGCACCGTGTGACCGAGCACCGCGTCGCCGATTTTCCACCCGGTGACGCCCACACCGGCACCCACGATAATGCCGGCGAAGTCGCTGCCCTGTCCTGCCGGGAAGTGCGCAGGCCATTCATTGTCGAGTCGCCCTTCCCGAATACTGGATTCGCCAGGGTTCAGGCCTGCCGCCATGACCTCAACGACCACCTCACCGACACCAGGAACCGGCGCGGTCATCTCGACCAGATCGAGAACCTCCGGCCCCCCATAGCGGGAGAATTGCACCGAGCGCCACATGAGAACCTCCCGAGGTTGGTCGCGACCGTGCGACTCACACTTACCGAACCTAACGCGGAAGAGGACTCGGGTATTCCGGTTTTTTCACGGCAGGTTTTCCCGGGCCGGCCTTGGCCTGCAGCGCGTGCTCGTACAGTTCACGCTTGCCAAGTCCGCTGGCCGCGGACACGTCGGCCGCAGCTTCTTTCAAGCGGATGCCGCCAGCCACCAAATCCAGCACCTCGGCCACGCCCATGGCCAGGTCCAGCACCCGCACTTCGGCACCGGCCACCACGATGCAGATCTCGCCGCGCACCCCCAAAGCCGCCCATTCGGCCAGCTCTGCAGCTGTACCGCGTTTGACCTCTTCGAAGAATTTGGTCAGTTCGCGGCAGACCACGACGCGGCGGTCAGGGCCGAGCGTTGCGGCGAGGTCGAGCAGCGAGTCAGCCAGGCGATTGGGCGATTCGAAGAAGACCATAGTGCGGCGTTCGGCGCTGAGATCGCGCAGCAGTTTGACCCGCTCGCCGTGTTTGCGCGGCAGGAACCCCTCGAAGGTGAACCGGTCGGTCGGCAGCCCGGACACGGCGAGGGCGGTCAGCACGGCGGACGGGCCGGGCAGGGCGGTGACCTGCACGCCGGCGGCGACTGCGGCATCCACTAAATGAAAGCCGGGATCGGAAACGGTGGGCATGCCGGCGTCGCTGAGGACGAGAATGTCCGTATCGCGGGCCAGTTCGACCAGTTCGGCGGCCTTGCCGCGTTCGTTGTGATCGTGCAGGGCAATGAGTCTGGGTCGGTTCTCGATGCCGAGGGCTTTGAGCAGGTGCACCGTGACGCGGGTGTCTTCGGCCGCCACGATGGTGATGGTGCTCAGGGTCTCGATCAGGCGCCGGGAGGCGTCGCCGAGGTTTCCGATCGGGGTGGCAGCAAGAATGATCATGCTGCAATTCTCGCAGCACCAGCCGAGCATCCGTTCTTCGGTCCCTCTGTACGATGGTCACGTGCTCGCTACTAGTCGATGGGTTCGCTGGGGCGCTCCCCTCGCAGTGGTCCTCCTGGCCGCGGTGCTACGGCTGTGGAACCTCGGCGTGCCGCACGCGCTCGTCTTCGACGAGACGTTTTATGTCAAGGACGCCTGGAGCCTGTTCAATAACGGCTACGAGTCCACCTGGCCGGCAGACGCCAACGTTCAGTTCGAGGCGGGCCACACCGACATCTTCACAACCGACCCGTCCTTTGTCGTGCATCCGCCGCTCGGAAAATGGCTCATCGGGCTCGGCATGAATCTGCTCGGCCCCGGCAACCCGTGGGGCTGGCGGCTGGCGACGGTCGTGGTGGGAGTGCTCGCGGTCGTGCTCATCATGCTCATGGCGCAGAAGCTGTTTCAGTCCCGCTTGCTCGCCCTGATCACCGGTTTTCTGCTCGCGATCGACGGTCACGCCATCGTCATGAGCCGCGTGGCGCTGCTCGACAACTTCGTGATGTTCTTCGCCTTGCTCGGTTTCGGGGCAATCCTGCTGGACCGCGAGTGGCACGCGACTCGACTGGCCAGCCGACTGGCCGGGCTCCGCGAGCAGGGCTGGGGTCCGGCGCTGTGGTGGCGGCCCTGGCTGCTCGCCGCCAGCCTCGCCTTCGGTCTGGCCAGCTCGGTGAAATGGTCCGGCGTCTATTTTCTCGCCGCGTTCGGCATCTACCTCGTCGTCGTGGATGCGCTGGCCCGGCGCCGTAATGGCGTGTCATTCTGGCTCAGCGCCGCCATCCTCAAACAGGCCCCGGTCACGTTTCTGCTGCTGGTTCCGATTGCCGTCATGACGTTCCTGGTTTCCTGGACCGGCTGGTTTGTCACGCGCGGTGGGTACTACCGCCAATGGGCCGATTCGACCGGGGCCGACGGGGCAGGAACCGCATGGACCGTTCCGCTCGCCTGGGTTCCGCATACCCTGCAGAGCTTCTGGCATTACCAGGCGGCGGCGTACACGTATCACGTGGGGCTCGCCACACCGCATCCCTACCAGGCAAACCCGTTGACCTGGCTGTTCATGACCCGACCGACCAGCATGTACTACCGCGGTTCCAGCTCGGGTGAATTCGGCTGCGAGTTGCAGAGCTGCTCTGAGGCCATCACTTCGGTCGGTAACCCTCTCATCTGGTGGGCGGCGACGGCAGCGCTGTTCTACCTCGTCTACCGGCTGGCTCGGTATCGGGAATGGCGGGTCGGTTTCATATTGATGGGCATGGTCGCCGGCTACCTACCGTGGTTGATGTACCTCAACCGCACGGTTTTTCAGTTTTATACGATCGCCTTCGAACCGTATCTGCTGCTCGGACTCACCTTCGTCATTGGCCTGGTACTGAAGCAAATTCCCGACCAGGCGCGGCCCAAACGCAGGCATTCAGCACATTCGCAGGTACCGGAATACGATCCCCAACCACAGCCTGGGGCTCTTCGGGCGGTCATCGTCGGCCTCGGCGTCGCCCTGCTGCTCACGGCGTTTTTCTTCCCGGTATGGACCGGAATGCAGACATCCTTCCTGTTTTGGCAACTGCATGTATGGATGCCAAGTTGGCGATAGAACGGTCGAATACATTCCATTTTTGGCATATAATGACTGAGAATGCTGTGTGAATAAAGCACGAATCGCGTTCGGACGACCGTAGACTGACGACTATCTGCACGACGAGTAATCGCTCACGTCCCGACTGAGAAGTCCCGATCCACTAAGGCCTCATGTCGGAAGCACTAGCCGCACCCTCGGTCCGTATCATCAGGACCCGCCCGGGTGGAGACACCAAGAACCCCACAACCGAATACTCCGCACTCCTGCACACCGTGCGCAATCTGGGCCTGCTCGGCCGGCGCACCGGTTTCTACTGGATGGTGTTCTCCATCCTCGTCGTCGCCACGGGCGGCGCTATTGCCGGTTTCGTTCTGCTCGGTGACACCTGGTATCAGCTGATCATCGCCGCAGCCCTCGGCCTCATCTTCACCCAGTTCGCATTCTTAGCGCACGAAGCTTCACACCGTGCCGTGTTCACCTCCGGCAAGGCCAACGACCGAGCCGGTCGCATCCTGGCCAACCTGTTCGTCGGCATCAGCTACGCCTGGTGGATGACCAAGCACAGCCGGCACCACGCCAACCCGAACGTCATCGGCAAGGACCCCGACATCGAGCCCGACTTCATCGTGTTCCGCGAGGAAGACGCCAAGAAGGTCAGCCGCCTCGGCGCACTCGTCACCCGCAAGCAGGGCTACTTCTTCTTTCCGCTATTGATGTTCGAAGGCATCAACCTGCACATTCAGGGCTTCAAGACGGTCTTCGGCAAGCACAAGGTCGACCAGCGCTGGATCGAGATCACGATGCTCGTCACCCGCATCTCGCTCTACCTTGCCGTCATCTTCTTCTTTCTGCCGCTCGGCATGGCCTTCGCCTTCGTCGGCGTGCAGATGGCCGTGTTCGGCGTCTACATGGGTGCATCCTTTGCCCCCAACCACAAGGGGATGCCGCAGCTTCCGGCCGAAAGCAAGGTCGACTTTCTGCGCCGCCAGGTGCTGACCAGCCGCAATATTCGCGGTGGCACCTTCATCGACACGTATATGGGCGGGCTCAACTACCAGATTGAGCACCACCTGTTTCCGAACATGGCCCGACCGCACCTGCGCAAGGCGCAGGAAATCGCCAAGGAATACTGCCAGTCGCACGACGTGAAGTACACCGAGACCGGCGTCTTCGAAAGCTACGGCATCGTCATCGCTTACCTCAACAAGGTCGGCCTAGCCGCTCGTGACCCGTTCGACTGCCCGATGACCGCACGGTTCCGCACGCACTAGTTCCACACGCACTAGTTCCGCAGCACTGAATACCTGAAGGCCGTCTCTCCGGAGGCGGCCTTCGCGCGTGGCAGCTGGACCATTTCTGAGAATGTGTCAAATGGGTGCTGTTCGGTGTCAGAGCTTGCTGTTGGCCGCCGCCCTGCTCGCGCCGGTTGGTCTGGCCCTGGCCATTCCACAGTCGGCCCAGGCCATCGATGACGGAACCCGGGGCGGGCATCCGAACGCGCTGACTCTGTCCGCGTTTGGAGCCGATCAGTTTGGCACCGACGACTCGACGGCGCTGTTCGAGGAGACGTTCTATTCCATCGGCGGCGGGTTCATTCGGCACGACGGCGACCAGAGTCGCGTGGCCGCTCCTGAGCAGCCGCTCCCCTTCGGGTCCAGCGTCGAATTGCTCGCGCTCTGCGACGCGCACGAGCTCAGCATCTGCGAGGTCGCGCGCCGCAACGAAGAAGCCATCCATGGCAGCGCCTCGCTCGATGCCGGACTCGACGCCATCTGGGACGCCATGCACGTCTGTGTCGAAGCCGGCCTGGTCGCCGAGGGCACGCTGCCGGGCGGACTCAAAGTCAAGCGTCGGGCCGCAGCGGTACGTATGCGCTTAGATGAATATGACCGCCTGCCCGCACACGACCGGGACACCTCGACCGAGTGGCTGCACGCCTTCGCGCTCGCGGTCAACGAAGAGAATGCGGCCGGCGGACGTGTTGTCACCGCGCCGACCAACGGGGCGGCTGCCAGGCCGAGGTCGGAGCTGCGTGTGCCATGGCGTCCGGTGCGCTCTGTGCCGTGCTCGGCGGCACACCGCGCCAGGTTGAAAATGCGGCCGAGATTGCGATGGAGCATCACCTTGGACTGACCTGCGACCCGGTCGGCGGCCTCGTGCAGGTGCCCTGTATCGAACGCAACGCGATCGCCTCGTCGACGGCGGTATCGGCGGCCCGGCTGGCTCTGCACGGCGACGGCACCCACCTGGTCTCGCTCGACACCGTCATCGAGACCATGCGCCAAACCGGACTCGACATGATGACGAAGTACAAGGAAACCAGCGAGGGTGGCCTTGCGGTCAACGTGATCGAGTGCTGATCTGATCCCCAATGGGGGTAGTGATACCTGTCCGACCGGACCGGTCACCCCCTAAGCTGGCTGAACGCGTGGGTCGGCCGGGCCGCACCGTCTTTCTTTGAAGGGTTCCACCATTCGCACCGTTTTCGCACGTCGCCCCCGGGGCATCGCCGTCGCCGCCCTCCTGCTCGTTGCGCTGGTCGGCTGCGCCGGTGAACCAGCACCCGCGGTGACGGTGACCATCACGCCGAGCGTCGCACCGACGCCTTCGCCCACCCCGACGCCAACGCCAACGCCCACTCCGACACCCACGGAGGAAGCGGCATTGATTCCCAACCCGGAAGTACCCGATCTCGTGCCGAACGCGGAACCGGTGCCGCTGCCTCAGGGGCCGGCCGTCGACCTCGGCAGCACACCCGGGGCGCGCGGCACCACGATGTCCGATGGTGCCGGCGCGCTGCTCACCTACACGGTCATCGAAGGTGACGCATTCTTCGATATCGCCCAGCGATTCAATATCCCGGTGCAGCTATTGCTCACCATGAATCCCTCCGTGCCCGGACTCGGCGAGAACATCTACATCAAACAGAAAATCAACCTCGATTGGACCACGACGCTGTAGCTGTGTCTCTGAACGACCTGAACCGACTCCGATTCCGGCCGGTGTCGGCGGCCACCGCTAGCCTTGAATTATGACTTCACCCGTGCCATCCCCGCTCGTCGTGTCCAGCCCCATTGTGTCCACGCAATGGCTGGCCGACCATCTCGGTTCCGACAATCTGGTCATTCTCGACGCCACCGTGTTTGCCCTGGCACCCGTCACCCCCGATGGGCCGCGTTACCTCAGTGGGCGCGAGGACTACCTCACCAAGGGACACATCCCCGGTGCCGTGTTCGCCGACCTGTTCGAGGTTTTCTCAGACCCGACCGGCGAATTCGACTTCTCGCGGCCGAACGCCGAACTGTTTGAAGCGGCCGCAGCATCCGTCGGCATTGACAATGAGACCACGGTGGTCGTCTACGACGCCGTCGTCGGTCAATGGGCGGCGCGCATCTGGTGGCTGTTCCGATCCTTCGGCTACGACGATGTCGCCGTGCTCGACGGCGGCCTGACCAAGTGGCACGCCGAAACGCGCCCGTACGCCACCGGCGCCGTACGCCCACGAGTCGCCGGCGGCACGCACCCAAGATTCGCCGGCGGCACGCACCCAAGATTCGCCGGCGGCTTCGTAGCAACGCCGCGGCCCGAGCTGTGGGTCGACAAGAGCTTCGTCGAGTCGATCGTCGCCGGCCACGCGGATGCCGCCCTCGTTTGCTCCATACCGCCGGCGGAGTTCGCCGGTACGGCCGGAACCCGCCCGCGCGCCGGGCACATTCCGGGCAGCATCAGCCTGCCAGCCGCGAAGCTCGTCGACCCCGTCACGAACGCGTTCCTCCGTGGTGACGCGCTCAAGGCGACCCTCGCGCCCACCGTGACCTCGAGCGCTCACCTCGTGACCTACTGCGGCGGCGGGATCGCCGCGGCGGCCAGCGCTCTCGCGCTCATCCGCGCCGGCAACGAGCACGTCTCGATCTATGACGGGTCGCTCAACGAGTGGACGGCCGACGCGGCCGCGCCACTGAGCGCTCCCGGCGCATAGCGGCGCAGCACACCGACACCGCACGCGCACGCCCGATCTGGGTAGCCGCTACGCCCGTTACCGAAGCGGCTACCCAGTCGTGGGCGCGGTCAAGACCCTGTGCGCGATTAAGGGCGCGGGCGCGGTTAAGGGCGCGGAGCCGCGCTACAGCCGGTTGACCCCGGTGACGCGCACGACGGCTTCGCCGAGCTCGTCAGAGTCGGCGAGGTTCACGCTCGCGCTGATGCCCCAGTCGTGGTCCCCGGCCGGGTCGTCGAGAATCTGGCGCACGGTCCACTCTTCGGTGCCCTCCTCGATCATGAGCAGGTCGGAGCTGCGCGCGTTGCCGCCGGTGAGCAGCTCATTGTGCTCGGCGAAGTAGCCGTCCATCGCCTCGGCCCAGACATCACTGGAATAGCCGTGCTCGCGGTCCAGTTCGCCGAGCTGGTCGTAGTGCTCGAGCGCGGCCAACTGCACCCGGCGGAACAGTTCGTTCCGCACCAGAATGCGAAAGGCCCGCGTGTTGGTGGTGAGGCGGCGCGGCGGCGGCGGCAGAATCGCGTGCGATTCGGCCGCGTGCACGGCGAGATCGGGGTGCAGCAGTTCCTCCCACTCGTCGAGCAGGCTCGAGTCGACCTGGCGCACGAGCTCGCCGAGCCATTCGATCAGGTCGAGGAGGTCTTCGTTCTTAGCCTCGTCGGGAATGGTCTGTCGGGCCGCCCGGTAGGCGTCAGACAGGTAGCGCAGCACGACACCCTCGCTGCGGGCGAGCTTGTAGAACGCGATGAATTCCCCGAACGACATGGCCCGCTCATACATGTCGCGCACGACGGTCTTCGGTCGCAGCTCGAAGTCGGCGATCCACGGCTGGGAGGCCTTGTAAGTCTCGAAAGTGTAGTTCAGCAGCTCCTCGAGGGGCTTGGGGTAGGTGATCTCTTCGAGCAGCGCCATCCGCTCGTCATATTCGATGCCTTCCCGCTTCATCGCATTCACGGCTTCACCGCGGGCGGCGAACTGCTGCCCCATGAGCACCGGCCGCGGGTCGTCCAGGGTCGACTCCAGAATCGAGATCATGTCGAGCGAGTAGGTGGGCGCTTCGGGGTCGAGCAGCTCGAACGCGGCCAGCGCGAACGGCGAGAGCGGCTGGTTGAGCGCAAAGTTGGCCTGCAGGTCGACGGTCAAACGGATGCTGCCGCTCGCGCTCTGCTCCACAATTCCGGCTTCGCGGAGGGTCTTGTAGATGCCCAGCGCGCGCCGGGCCAGCACCAGCTGTCGCCGCCACGGTTCGTGGTTGTCGAAGACCAGCGAGTGCACGTGCGCGAAGGCGTCGCCGCCGCGCCCGATCACGTTGATCAGCATCGCCGCGGTCATCTGCATGCTCGACGACAGGGTCTCGGGTTCGGCGTCGACCAGTCGGCGAAAACTCGGTTCGCCCCAGGACACAAAGCCGTCGGGTGCCTTCTTGCGCACGATCTTGCGCTTCTTCTTCGGGTCGTCGCCGGCCTTTTCAATGGCCTTGAGGTTGTCGCTCTCGTGCTCCGGCGCCTGGATCACGACCGTGCCGGCGGTGTCGTAGCCGGCCCGCCCGGCCCGCCCGGCGATCTGATGGAACTCGCGCACGTTGACCTGGCGCATTTTCACACCGTCGTACTTGGTGAGCGCGGTGAACAGCACGGTGCGAATGGGCACGTTGATGCCGACGCCGAGGGTGTCGGTGCCGCAGATCACGCGCAGGTAGCCGCGCTGGGCGAGCTGCTCGACCAGCCGACGGTATTTGGGCAGCATGCCGGCGTGGTGCACGCCGATTCCCATGCGAATGAGCCGCGACAGGGTCTTGCCGAAACTCGTGGTGAACCGAAACTCGCCGATCAGTTCGGCGATCACATCACGCTGCTCGCGGGAGGCGACCTTGGCGCTCGCGAGGGCCTGAGCGCGTTCCAGGGCGGCCGCCTGAGAGAAATGCACGATATAGACCGGGGCCTTGTCGGTGTGCAGCAGTTCTTCGACGGTTTCGTGCACGGGCGTCTGCTCGTAGTAGTAGCTGAGTGGGACCGGGCGTTCCACCCCGGTGACGACGGCCGTCGGGCGGTCGGTGCGCCGGGTCAGGTCGTCGCTGATGAACTTCACGTCACCGAGCGTGGCCGACATGAGAATGAATTGCACCCGCGGCAACAACAGCAGCGGCACTTGCCAGGCCCAGCCGCGCTCCGGGTCGCCGTAGAAGTGGAATTCGTCCATCACAACGAGGTCGACTTCGGTGTCCTCACCGTTGCGCAGGGCGAGGTTGGCGAGAATCTCCGCCGTGCAGCAGATGATCGGAGCGTCGGCGTTGACGCTCGAATCGCCGGTCATCATGCCGACGTTCTCCGCTCCGAAGGTCTCCACCAGGGAGAAGAACTTTTCGCTCACCAGGGCCTTGATCGGCGCGGTGTAGAAGCTTCGCTTGCCGGCCGAGAGCGCGGCGAAGTGGGCCCCGACAGCCACGAGTGACTTGCCGGTTCCGGTCGGTGTGCTCAAAATGAGGTTGGCACCGGAGACGATTTCGATGACCGCTTCCTCCTGCGCCGGGTACAGGGTGAGGCCCTGCTCGGTCGCCCAGCTTTCGAACGCCTCGAAGAGAACGTCGGGGTCGGTTTCGTTTTCGAGGCGTTCAAGCACAGACATAGTCCCTCAAGACTGCACTACCGCGCGCACAAGATGTGACGGATGTCTGACGAAACTGATCCTGCGCCCCCCGCTGGGTGGTAATCACAGCAGCCCGTTCTAGGCTGGCGTCATGGTCTACGTCACCCCGGACACCGCTGCTGTTGCCACGCCAAGTCGTACCCGGTCACTCTGGCGCCCGGCGGCTGCCGGGCTCGCCGCGGCGCTGGCTGGCCTCGGGCTGGCCGAGCTGACTGCCGCGTGGATCGCCCCCGGCGCGAGCCCGGTACTCACGGTCGGCGCGCTCGTCATCGACATCGTTCCTGCCGGCGTCAAAGACCTGGTGATCGGCCTGTTCGGCACGGCCGACAAGATCGTGCTGATCATCACCATCGTGCTCGTGCTGCTGGTACTCGCCGCCCTCGCCGGAATCCTGGAGAGCCGGCGCCCGCCGTTCGGCCGACTGCTCGTCGCACTCATCGGGGGGATCGCCCTGTTCGCGGCGCTGTCCCGCTCGAGCGCCTCTACCCTCGACGTGGTGCCCGCCGTCGTCGCCATGGGGGTCGCTGCGATCGCGCTGACCCTTCTCACGACCCGGTTGCCGCGGTCCTCACCGGAACCGGCCGGCGCACCCCGCGACCTGAACGGCCCTGACCGTCGTCGGTTTCTCGTCTACACCGGCGTGACCGCCGGCATCGGGCTGCTCGCCCTGGCCGGCGGCCAGATCAGCGCCGCAGCGACCCGGGCAGCGGATGCCGCGCGAGCGCTGTTCACGCTGCCAGCGGCATCCGTTCGGCAGGCCACCATTCCGGCGGGGGCGAGCCTCGACGTGGCGGGCATAACCCCGCTGATCACCCCGAACGCCGACTTCTACCGCATCGATACCGCCCTCACCGTGCCGCGCATCGACCCGCGCGACTGGCGGCTGAAGATCACCGGCATGGTCGAGAACGAGGTCGAGATCGACTTCGCCGAGCTGATCTCCCTGCCGCTCGAAGAGAGCACAACGACGCTCGCCTGCGTCTCCAACTATGTCGGCGGCGACCTGATCGGCAATGCCACTTGGCTCGGCTATCCGATTCGCGAGCTGCTGGCCCGGGCGAAACCGAAGACCGGGGCCGACATGGTGCTCTCCCGAAGCCAGGACGGTTTCACCGCCGGCACCCCGATCGAGGCGCTGACCGACGGGCGCAACGCCATTCTCGCGGTCGGCATGAACGGCGAACCGCTGCCGCTCGAACACGGCTACCCGGTGCGCATGGTGGTACCCGGCCTGTATGGCTACGTGTCAGCGACAAAGTGGGTGGTGGAACTCAAGCTCACGCGCTTCGCCGATGAGCAGGGTTATTGGACGCCGCGCGGTTGGTCCGCCCTCGGACCGGTCAAAGTCTCCTCGCGCATCGACGTACCGCGTGCCGGAACGTCGGCTACGGCCGGGTCGGTCGTCATTTCCGGTGTCGCCTGGTCCCAGCACGTGGGCGTGAGCGCCGTCGCGGTGCAGATCGACGACGGCCCCTGGCAGGACGCTACGCTCGCCGACGCGATCTCAGTCGACACCTGGCGGCAGTGGGCGTACACCTGGACCGACGCCATCGCCGGCGACCACACCGTAAG
The DNA here is from genome assembly GCF_004404045.1 of Cryobacterium sp. Hh11. Lineage (NCBI taxonomy): Bacteria > Bacillati > Actinomycetota > Actinomycetes > Micrococcales > Microbacteriaceae > Cryobacterium > Cryobacterium sp. Hh11. The sequence goes on from NZ_SOHF01000006.1 coordinate 62,225, forward strand.
GGTGCGGGCAACGGATGCCGCTGGCCTCGTTCAAACGTCGGCCACAGCCGACGTCGCCCCCGACGGCGCCACCGGACTGCACGAAATCTCGGTGTCTGTCTCGTAGTTCATTCGGAGTCAGTTGCCCTCATAGGCGGCGCGCAGCCAGCCGAGCAGCTCCGGGTCGACCTCGGCGAGACTCGTCACCGACACCGTGTGGGTGCACATCCCGCCGGCCAGCAGCAATCGGTCGGTGGGCGCGGCATCCGCCAGATTGACGCCCAACTGCAGGCGCTTGGCGCTCGCCGCTGCGATCAGGGCGAATGGCCTGTGGCGCCGCAGCGAGACGCGTGGGGGCTGCGCCAGAACGCGGGAATTCGGGTAGCGGGGTGAGGCCGGGCGAGCACGGTGCGCGGGAGACGCGCCGAAACGCGGGAGTTCGGGCGTGGCCAGAACTCCCGCGCCACCCGTCGCGCGGGGGCTGCGCCGGTGCGCCGGAGTGCGCCTGCCGCGCACTGGCGCAAGTCCCGCGCCGCGTGACGCTCCCCGTTCGAGGGCGACCGACTAGCCGTTGGCCCCGCTCGTGTTGATCACGCCGTTGACGCCGGCCGGGAAGAACCCGCCCGAACGCACCGGGGCCGCGTTGAGATACGTGATATTGAGCACCTGGGCGGCGCTGCGGCTGAAAGCCAGACCGTTGGCATCGGTCGGCACGAGGTTCGCCTTCGACGCGTTGCCAATGCCCTGGTCGAGGTCGGACGAACCATCGACGGCGTCGCGCACATCGGAGATCGCCTGGGCGGTCGTGTAGACCGACGGCAGGGCAATACCGAGCGCGTAGAGCGTGCTGCGAATGACACCGGCGTGATATGCCTCGACCGCGAGCAGGCCAGCCGCCGCCTCCAGGAACGTCTTGTTCGAGATCAGGGGCGCTGCGCCTTTGTAGGCGGTCACTCCGACGTCTTCGAAAATGAAGGCACCGAACAGAAAGTTCGCCTCGTTGGCGTAGACGTCGAACTTTTGCCCCGGCTTGACCAGCCCGGCCGCCTGGGCGGCAGCCGTGAAGCTCGCATCGAGGTTGATCTTGGGGCGGGACACGGCGACGCTGCCGAGCGCTGACCGTAGGAAGGCCACGTGCGCCTTCTCGTCGGCGGCGATCTCGTCGGCGTACTTCTTGATAATGGCCGTCTTGAAGTGCACCATGCGACCGCCGGTCACCCCGCCGCGGGTTCCGGTTCCTGTGGTCAGACCGTCGGGCAGCCCGCTGCCGGTCGTGGCGCGCAGGTAGAACTCAGCCTCGAGGTATTCAAGGTTGAGTGCGAAGTTCAAAATGGAGGCGTCGCTGGGTGCGGCTGCTGGTGCCACGGCAGCTTCCGCCGCGAGCGCCGGACCGCCGGTGGCGAGTACCGCCGCTCCCACGCCGAAGCCGGCCACACCGGCAGCCCGCAGAAAGTTGCGGCGGTCCGTGGAATTCTCTGCACTGCGGTTGATCGCATTCGTAATGAAACCCTGATCGAACATCCTTGTTCTCCTGACTTTGTATGAATGTGCCGAGCGTGTCTGAACAGACCTCGTCAACCTACCCGCGCAAAACAGATCGCCCCAACGGCTGGACACGGACGTAAGCAAACGATAAGGAGTACGTGCGCTTTAAGCGGATGCTGATCCACGATCAGAGCAGCAGCCCGTCCGCTCCGACGGGAGCCAGGCGCCGGGCGGCCCGGCGGTCGTGCAGCACGGCGATGCCGTAGGCGGCAAAGTAGAGCGCGACCATGGGCACCGCGAGCAGGAACATCGATACGACGTCGGCGGCCGGCGTCGCGATGGCGGTGAACAGAATGATCACGAGGATGGCCACCCGCCAGGATTTGATGACCGAACGGGCGCTGATCACCCCGGCGAAGTTCAGCAGCACGATGAACACCGGCAGCACGAACGCAATGCCGATGGCGATCATGAGTTTGAGCACGAAATCGAAATAGTTCTGGGCGTTGATGAGCGCCGCGTCCTGCTGCGGCGCAAAACTCGTCATGAGCTCGACGACGTGCGGCAGCACGTACCAGCCAGCCGCACAGCCGATCAGAAATAGCGGAACGGCCGAGAAGAAGAATCCGAAGGTGTATTGCTTCTCGCGGCGGGTCAGCCCGGGGACCAGAAAGGCGAAGATCTGGTAGAGCCACATCGGGCTCGAGACGATCAACCCGACGTAGAACGAGATGCGCAGCTTCAGGTCGAACGCACTCGTAATGTCGGGGTAGTTGATCTGCGCGTTGCGGTTCTGCGCCCGAACGATGGCATAGATCGGCTCGCGCAGCCCGTCCCAGACGAATCCGGACAGCAGCCAGCCCGCAATCGCACCGACCAGGATTCCGGCAGCGGCGAGAAAGAGGCGCTTGCGCAATTCCAGCAGATGCTGCCCGAGCGACATTTTGCTCTTGTCGGGAGTGCTGCGCACCCCCTGAACCACCATCAGGCTTTCGGGTGTGGTGCGCCGCGCGAGTCTGTACTGGGGCTGCTGTGGGCGCTCGTGCTGCCGTCGGTGTCGTCGGCCGGCCGAGTTTCACCGTTGCGGTCCGGCGTGATCTCGCTCTTGAAGATCTTCATCGACTGGCCGAGACTGCGGGCGAGCCCCGGCAGCTTCGGAGCGCCGAACAACAACAGGATCACAACGAGAATGATCAGAAAATGCCATCCGGTCAGGTTGCCCAGCATATGAATTCTCCTTCGAATCAAGTCGGTCGTGCAGCAGCGTAACCGCCGCAGCACCGACAAATCCGGGAAAAGCTCAGTATTTCCTGCGGCCGTAAGGTTTCTGCCAGCCGGTCATCGTCAGCTGGCTGACTCGGCCGTCGCCGCGGCGAAGCGCTCGAGAACATCCCCGATCCGCGCTTTGCAGCCGCCACATCCGGTGCCGGCGCGAGTGGCCGCACCGATGCAGGCGATGGTGGTGTTGCCGGCTTCGGCAGAGTCGGCAACGGCGCCGACGGTGACGCCGTTGCACCAGCACACGGTCGCGTCCCGCGCGAACGCGCTGCCAGCCTCGGGCTCGTAGTCCGGTCCGTCGTAGCGCAGCAGGACAGAGCGGTCCGCCGGCAACTCACTGCCGCGCTCGAACAGCAGGGTCAGCTCGGCGGCCGTGCGCGGCATCCCGACGCAGACGAAGCCGGCGAGAATGCCGTCGCGGGTGACCATTTTCACATAGCGTCCGTGCTCAGGGTCGGCCCATTGCGACACGTGCAGCGGAGCGGATGCACACCCCGCAGCGTGGTCGTCGACGGAAAGGTCCCAGGGGTCGGCAGACGTGTTGCCGACCGAGACGACGTCGATTCCCTCGGCTTTGAGCATGACGACGGCCGAAGCGGATGCCGCGAGCGCCGCCGTGTCGGGCCGGCCCAGCACCTCGGCGGTGAATCGTGCGGCGAGCCAGTCGGCCTGGCGCCAGCCCGGACCGATCAGGCCGCTCGGCCCGCCGGCCGGCGGCGCCGTCGAATCGCCGGCGCGGG
>NZ_SOHF01000010.1:0-68646 GCF_004404045.1 Cryobacterium sp. Hh11
CCTTCAAACGATCAAGAGTCATACGGACCGCTCGTTCGCGAACCTCTGTTGGGTGTTTCTTGGGCATATCCGAATCCTTTCACCAGAAAGAAAGCGGCAGGAAATCAGGGACGGTTCAGTCTCGTCAACGTCTTGTCTGCCCTGCCCGGCCGCCACTTCCCATTCTGAAACACGAACGAAGGGAAGTACACCATGAGCGATCATTCTCTGATCGTTGCAGGCGTGGACACGCACAAGGACACGCACTACGCGGCGGTGATCTCCGTCACTGGGGAACACCTCGGCGCCGCCCAATTCCCCGCCAGCGACGCCGGCTATCGCGCCCTTGCGGGCTTCATCACTTGCCACGGCGCGCTGCTGCGCGCCGGTGTTGAGGGCACGAACTCATACGGGGCGGGCTTGACCCGGCACTTGCATGAGCTGGACATCGAAGTCGTCGAGGTGATCCGGCCAGCACGACAGACCCGACGGATGCGCGGCAAATCAGACGAGCTCGATGCTTACGCCGCCGCGCACATCGCGTTGGCGAATAATGACACCGTTACCGCGAAGACCAGCACCGGCAACGTCGAAGCGATTCGTGTGACCAACGCAGCCCGGCGCAGCGCGATGAAGGCACGCACCGAGACGATCGTGCAACTCAAATCGCTGATCGTGACCGCCCCCGAGCGCGTCCGAGCCGAGTACCGTGACCTGCCCACGAGCCGCTTGATAGCGGGACTGGCAGGCTCTCGTGCACGGGTCGGCGATGACCAAGTTGCGGCCAGGACCCGCACCGCCCTCAAACGGCTCGCTGTTCGTTACCAGCAGCTCGATGAGGAGATCACCGGCCACGACACCGACCTCGCGCAACTCGTGAACACTGTGAACCCGGCCCTCGTTCAAGCCCGAGGGATCGCGACCGTGACCGCCGCCCAGTTGTTGATCACCGCAGGCGACAACCCGGACCGGCTCCGCTCCGAGGCAGCCTTCGCAATGCTCTGCGGCGCCTCACCCTTACCAGCGTCCTCGGGAAAAACAACACGCCACCGCCTCAACCGTGGCGGCGACCGGGCCGCGAACTCCGCGCTCCACAAGATCGCGATCGTGCGTTTGGCCACGGACCCCGAGACCCGCGACTACGCGACCCGCCGGACCGCCGAGGGCAAGACGAAGAAAGACGTCCTCCGCTGCCTTAAACGCGCCATCGCCCGAGAAGTCTTCCACCTCATCACGAATCCACAGCCAGCGGAAAACAGCAGCGATCTGCGCCCCGCACGCAAGCACCTCGGGCTCAGCCTCGTCGAGGTTGCGGACGCCCTCAACTGCGCGATCAGCAAGATCTCACTCATCGAACGCGGCACCATCCGCGACACCCGATTCCTACACCGCTACCGGGCCTGGCTCAACGAACACCAACCCCACCAAATCGCAGCTTGACAACTATAGGAGCATCATCGCGCGCACGGGCTACAAATCCGCGTGAAGCTGCCAGACCCGCTCGGCGGAATCCCGCCAGCTGAATGCCCGCGACCGGTCGCCGCCGAAGACAGTCATGCGGCTCCGCAGCACGCTGTCGCCGAGCACGCGGTTGATCGCATCGACGAGTCGGGCCGGGTACTCCTTCGGGTCCGACCGCTCCACCGCAACGCCGGCGTCTCCGGCCGCTTCTACGAGGGCCGGAGCGTCGGAGTGCACGACCGGGGTACCAAGGTGGAACGCCTCGATGATCGGCAGCGCGAAGCCTTCTTCCAGGCTCGGATAGACGAACACGCTCGCTCGGGCGATCACCACGGCCAGGTCGGAGTCGCTCAGCCCCGACAGCGCACGCACGCGTCCCGGTGCCAGCCCGGCTTCATCGGCGACCGACGCGAGGTCGAGTTCGCCCCAGGTATCCGGTCCGAGCACGATCAGCGGCAGGTCGGGCGCGCCCGGCAGCCCGAGCGCTGTGATCAGCGCTGTCACGGCCTTGCGCGGGTCGAGCGACCCGGAGGTCAGAATGTATTGCGAGGGAAGCCCCAGCGCCTGCAGGCGCTCTTCTACCAGGGGAATGGCCGGCAGCACCAGCCCGCGCCCGACGGCGCCGCCGATCACGCGCACCCGGTCGCCGAGATCCATGCTCTCGGTCAGCTGCCGCGCGACCGCGTGGCTCGGCACCACAATCGCGTCGGCGTGCTTACGGGCGCGCTTGAGCATGCCCTTGGTCCAGGCCACGGTTGCCGGGGTCAGCGACGACGGATGCGTCCACGCCAGCACGTCGTGCAGGGTCACCGCAATCTGAGTGCCGTCCTCGGCGCGATTGTGGCGCCGCAGCGGAGCGAGAAGTCCCGGCGCGTGAATCAGTCCGGTGCCCGACGACTTGGTCACGCCGAGCGCCCAAGCCGCAGCGAGCTCGCGCCGGGCCAACGTTGTTTTGTGCAGGTTGCCGAGACCGGGCAGAGCGGCCTCGATCTGTTCGTACTGTTCGGGGGTCGAGGAGGAGACGATCCCCTCAACATCACACTCGGCCGGAGCGGTAGCGATCAGCGCCCGAGTGAGTTCCTCGGTGTACCGCCCGACGCCGCCCGGAACCGGGGCGACCATCTGGTCGACGAGTACCCGCAGAGTGATCATGCTGTCTCGAAAACTCCCGCTGCGAACGCCTCAGCCTGGGCCTGCTGCCAGCTGCGCATCGGCGCCAGCCCGGCGGCCGTCCAGTTGCCGTGGCCGAGCACGGAGTAGGCGGGCCGGGGTGCGGGCAGCACAAACGCTGAGCTGTCGGTCGGCAGCACGCGCTCCGGGTCAAGTCCGGCCAGGGCGAACACGTCGCGGGCCTGGTCGAACTTCGATGCGACCCCGGCGTTCGTGCCGTGGTAGACGCCCGCGGGCGCGTCGGAGTCGAGCATCAGCACGATCTGAGCGGCGAGGTCAACCGTCCAGGTGGGCTGTCCGACCTGGTCGTTGACGACGTTCAGCGTGTCGCGCGTGCCAGCGGCCTTGAGCATGGTCTTGGCGAAGTTCGGACCGTTCTTGCCGTACAACCAGGCCGTGCGCACGATGTAGCTGCGGGCGCGGTTCTCGGCGAGCACGAAGTCTTCACCGGCGGCCTTGGTGCGACCATAGGCTGAGATCGGGCTGTGCGGCGTGTTCTCGGCGTACGGCGTGGTCGCACTGCCGTCGAAGACGTAGTCCGTCGAGATCTGCACGAGCTTCGCCCGCAAAGCGGATGCCGCCACCGCCAGATTGCGCGGCCCCACCGCGTTCACGGCGTAGGCGAGATCTTCGTTCGTTTCGGCGTCGTCGACCTTGGTGTAGGCAGCGCAGTTGATGATGACATTGTGCCCGGCGACGGCAGCGGTGACCGCGTCAAGGTCGGTCACGTCAAGGTCACTGCGGCCTAGGGCCGTCACGTCGCGGCCGGCCAGAGCCGCCTGCAGGTCGCGGCCGAGCATGCCGGTCGCTCCAGTGATCAGGTAACGGGTCATGCTAGTTCAGCGCCGCGCGGGCCTTGAGCGGTTCCCACCACTGACGGTTGTCGCGATACCACTGCACCACGTCGGCGAGGCCCTGCTCGAACGGAACCTCGGGGGCGTAGCCCAGTTCGGCCTGAATCTTCGAGATGTCGACCGAGTAGCGCAGGTCGTGGCCGAGGCGGTCGGCGACGCGGTCGACGTAGGACCAGTCCTTGCCGGTCGAGTCGAGCAGCAGCTGGGTGAGTTCCTTATTGGTGAGCTCGGTACCGCCGCCGATGTTGTAGATCTCGCCGGCGCGGCCGCCGACGAGCACCATGGCGATGGCGCGGGTGTGGTCGTCCACGTGCAGCCAGTCGCGAATGTTGTTGCCCTCGCCGTAGAGGGGAACGTGCAGGTCGTCGATCAGGTTGCTGACGAACAGCGGAATGACCTTCTCAGGAAAGTGGTACGGGCCGTAGTTGTTCGAGCAGCGAGTGATCGACACGTTGAGGCCGTGGGTGCGGTGGTAGCTGCGGGCGAGCAGGTCGCTGCCGGCCTTCGATGCGCTGTAGGGGGAGTTGGGCTCGAGCGCGCGCTCCTCGTTCCAGGAACCTTCGGCGATCGAGCCGTAGACCTCGTCGGTGGAGACGTGCACGAACCGGGCAAGCTTGTGGCGCAGGGCTGCGTCGAGCAGCTGCTGGGTGCCCAGCACGTTGGTCTCCACGAAAATCGTCGAGTCCATTACGGAACGGTCCACGTGCGATTCCGCGGCGAAGTGCACGACCGCGTCGAGCCCGGGAAACAGGGTATCGAGCAGCTTGCCGTCGCGAATGTCGCCGTGCACAAAGCTGTAGCGAGGTGAATCGGCGATCGGGGCAAGGTTTTCGAGGTTGCCCGAGTAGGTCAGTGCGTCGAGCACGACAACCTCGGCGCCTTCAAGGCCCGGGTACTTGCCTTCAATCGTGCGTCGCACAAAGTTGGAGCCGATAAAACCGGCGCCGCCGGTGACGAGGATCTTCATATAGGAGTAACCGTTCCGTTCGCTTCAATGGCCTCCGCGATTCTACCGGATCACGATTGGTAGACTCCCAACGTGCAGATTCGCGAACTCTCCATCCCCGATTCCTTTGAAATCACTCCGAAGCAGTTTGGTGACGACCGGGGAGTGTTCCTCGAGTGGTACCGCTTCGACAAGCTTGAAGAAAAGGTCGGGCACAAGCTAGACCTCGCTCAGGCCAACACGTCTGTGTCCAAGCGCGGTTCGGTGCGCGGCATTCACTTCGCGGATGTCCCGCCCAGCCAAGCCAAGTACGTCACCGCCGTTCACGGCGCGGTTCTCGACTACATCATCGACATTCGCGTCGGGTCGCCGACGTATGGCCAGTGGGACAGCGTGCTTCTCGATGACACAGATCGTCGCGCGGTCTACATCGCTGAAGGGCTCGGCCACTGCTTCGTAGCCCTGACCGACAACGCCACCGTCAGCTACCTCGTGAACAGCACCTTCAGCCCCGGCCGCGAACACGGCATCAGCCCGCTCGACGAGCAGATCGCACTGGTATTCCCGCCTGAGGCTGGCGAGCTGCTGCTCTCGCCAAAAGACACGGATGCCCCCACTCTCGCGGCCGCAGCGGCCGCCGGCCTCCTCCCCACCTGGGGAGCTGCCCGCGCCTACTATGCCACTTTGAACGACAGGAACTAACACTTATGCGCGGAATCATTCTCGCCGGCGGCTCGGGCACGCGCCTGTGGCCGATCACCAAGGGCATCTCCAAGCAGCTCATGCCCATCTACGACAAGCCGATGATCTATTACCCCTTGTCCACGCTGATGATGGCTGACATCAAAGAGATTCTCATCATCACCACGCCCGAATACAATGAACAGTTCCGTGCGTTGCTCGGCGACGGATCTGATCTCGGTATCCGCATCGAGTATGCCGTCCAGGCCTCGCCGGACGGCTTGGCTCAGGCGTTTATCATCGGTGAAGAGTTCATTGGCGATCACAGCGTCGCGCTGGTGCTGGGTGACAACATCTTCCACGGCGCTGGGCTCGGTTCGTCACTTCGCGGCAATGCGGAGATCGAGGGCGCGCGCATTTTCGCGTACCACGTCAGCAATCCCACGTCGTATGGTGTCGTCGAATTTGATGAGACCGGAACGGCAATTTCCATTGAAGAAAAGCCGGCGAAACCGAAGAGTAATTATGCGGTTCCGGGCCTCTATTTCTACGACAATTCCGTCGTTGAGATCGCCAAGACCATTGAGCCGAGTGCGCGCGGCGAGTTGGAGATCAGTACGGTCAACGAACGCTACCTGGAGCAGGGGAACTTGCACGTGCAGGTGCTCGATCGTGGCACCGCCTGGCTGGATACTGGAACGTTTGAGTCAATGATGCAGGCTTCAGAATACGTGCGGGTCATTGAAGACCGCCAGGGCTTCAAGGTCGGCTGCATCGAAGAGATTGCGTGGCGTGCAGGTTGGATATCGGATGCCCAACTCGCGGTACTCGCCGCGCCACTCCTCAAGAGCGGCTACGGACGCTACCTCGCCGGCCTGGTCGAATAGCCGCGTCAAACTGAGGGGAAGGTACATTGATTCAGCCGCGATCCTCACAAATGTCGTTGAAACGATCTGCGGGGATCGACGCCCTTCGAGTCGCCAGCATCGCGTCCGTCATCTTTGCTCACGTATACACCGGACCGCTCACACACCAGTGGGTTTACGCTTGGCACGTACCCCTCTTTTTCATCCTGACTGGCTATTTCTGGACCCCTGGCCGTGCCTGGGTGAGCGATATTCGTATGCGAGCTCGATCTCTTGTGGTCCCTTATGCGGGATGGTTCGTCGTAGTGTCTGCAGTTTTCCTGGCTATTACTGCCTTGTCTGGCCCGGCTACTCTGAATTCACTTCTGCCGGCTCTAATGGGCGGATCACACGCGCAGGGTCCGTTTGGTACCTTTTGGTTTGTATCTGTGCTCTTCTTTACGGTCGTGCTCTATCGAGCGATAGAGCGTGTACCCAACAGCCTGCAGATCGTGGTGGCAATAGGTGGTCTCGGCCTGGCCTACTTCGATGGAGAGTTCCTTGCGGGGATGCCGTTCGGAATTGGTTTGGCTGTTCCGTGCCTTGCTTTCGTTCTCGCGGGCCGCTTGCTGCAGGTTATTGAGCCACGGTTGACCAATCCGCTGGTCATCGGAATACTGCTCGTATTTGCAGCCGGAGCTGCCATTGCCTCTATTCCGCAGCAATTCGTCGACCTGAAAGTTGGATTGTTTGGCACTCCGGGAGTCGGCGTGGCGATCGCCGTGGCCGCAGGCACAGGAATGATCCTGATTGCTCGACGCTTTCCACTGGGCACACACGTCTCTGAACTGGCCATTCGTCTTGGCGTAGTTGGTATCGCCGTAGTGTTGGCTCATCCCGTCGTGATATGGGCCTTTAGGACCCACGACGTCATGCCGAAGTGGACGCTTCTCGCCGCAGTTGTCCTGCCGTGGACAGTGGCCATGCTGTTGACATTGACGCCCCTTTCAGTGCTACTCGTTGGCACGAGGAAGGGTGAGTCCAGGAGGGCCAGGAAGAGCGCAGCTTCGGAGCATTTTCGTGGACAATATACGACTAGTCCAGGTAAGTCGTCGGGAAATGCGTCCCACTGACCTCGCAATACTTGAGATCGCGGCAGCCGCTGCTGCCGTGCGCAGAACTCAGCTTGGGCGATTATCTGATGGTCCACCGAGTGTCCTTGCGCGGCAGAAGGCGCGTCCGCCGACACCAGGGTGCAGGTAGGTGAAGAACTCGTCCTTGAGCTCCCGCAGAGCGTGGTACTGATTCGTCTCCTCGAGCACCGCGGTGATCTGTGCGGAGGACTTACGAATCGTCCAGCCGTGCGTGTGCGCGTAGTGGGACATCCACTGGTCCTCGAGCATGAAATACCGAACCGGAATCGTGAAAAAGGCAAGATCTTCAACAATTGCCAGGTCGACGGCTGCGCCGCCCGTGCCTCCATAGTCGGCAATATCGCCGGGTTCCAGCTCGGAACGATTCCAGTGCGAACCGTGGTTGCGAAAGGCCCACCAGGAATTGATGGAGTGCGCCTCGTAGCCGACCAGTGAGTCTTCAACGAATGTCTCACTCAGGTCCTGGTCGTCATCCACCATGATGAAGGGACCGCGCACCCCCTGCTCCCACAATGTTCTGGCGACGACGAACCGTGCCATCCCACCGATGTTGATCGGGTTGGAGTGCAATTCGATGGAGTCGAGGGCTCCACTGAGTTGAAATTCGTGCACACGTATACGGTAATATTCCGCATCTTCTGGGGCGTTATTCCACAGGATGACACGGAGGTTGCGTTTCGTGGCCTGCCGAGCAAAACTCTCGAGCATTGTATCGATGCGCTGGGAGCGGTTCCACAGACACATAACGATGGGCAATGCGGTCGACGCGATAGTGCCATTTGTTGTTGTTAGCGGGAGTCCTCGCTTGAGCAGGCGATTGACCTCGCGCAGACGCATTGCGTTGTGCCGCAGGTCGCTGAGGCGAACCGATTCTGCGCGAATACGCGTCAGGACTCTTCGCGGCACGGCGGCTGCGGTGCTGATTTGGCCTTTGTTTTCTGCGATTCCGTCTACCAAACGCACGATTCGGCGCGCTCTGAATCGATTTATGAGCTCCTCAAGAACCGCCTGAGTGTCTTCCTGGATAAGTATCCGGCTGTCGCGATCAAGCAGCGCCTGCTCGAGTTCAGAGCGGAGCTTCGCGTCCTCGGATGCCGTGGACTGCAGATCCTCGATCTTCTGAGTAGCGGCACGCAACTGCTCCTCGCCCAACGCGATGGACGCGCCAAGGCGTCTGTTCCAATTCTCGAACTCAGGTTCAAACATGACATCTGTTGAGGAAAAGACTTCGAGGGCGGATAGCCGGTCATCGACCTCGTAGGTGCCGTCCGCCAACCCGACTTCGACTTGGTCCGGGGTCGGATGGCGCAGAAGGTAGAACGGGAGTAGCACATCTTCTTTGAGTCGACGGTAATCCCTCATTCCGTGGTGATTGGGGCTAGGGTTCAGCTTCGGATTTGCTTCGTAAGCGCGTCCCGCATTGTCCACTTTGCGGCGGTATTGCTCCCATGATCGCCAAGGAAGATGGAGCACCTCGATAGCCCATTCGGGGTCAGGATCGCCTCTACTAGCCAGATTTACGAAATGGTTGCCTTGAGCAACTTCAATCTCTGCGTATCCGACATGCACGGCATTTGGCGTGGAATGTGCCAGGAGCCCGGTCCTCATGATTTCCCGCGCAGATCGATGATCCCTCAAATGCAGGCGCCCGAACTGTGACCCCGAGGCCGCCGCCAGGCCTGTCATATCCGTGACAGGAGCCAAGAACGATTGAATCGACTTGGGTATGTGCGAGAGCGCTTCGTGAAGGGTGATGGCGTCATTCACGGGCACCCAGAACTCATCAGCGTCGGCATTGATTACCCAGTCTGCCTGGTGGTCTGCGTATGCCTCACGAGCCATGCTCGTCACCGTCGAATGCTGCTGTTTCATGTGAACGGGATCGTCGTGCAGCACTAGGTGGCCCGCGCTTCGGTGTGCTTCAAGGATTTCCCGCGTGCCGTCGACGGAACCATTATCGGTCGCGATTATCAGTTCAACACCTTGTGCCAAGTGATGCTGGATCATCGCCTCGATGATGTCCGCCTCATCACGTACCATCACGGTCAGAACGAGCTTCATGTCCGTTCCCTTCTACTCACTCGATTGACAACCAGCGCGCGAATGTCTAGACCGAGGGAAAGAATTGTTCGTACTGGCCATAAGACAACGCCTGGGTAGCGCTTTGCAAGAAAACGTTTGGCGCTTTTGTGGTGGGCGGTAAGCATGGTGGTCGCCTCTGTGGCCGTAGAGTGCGCGCCTGAGTGTGTGACCAAAGCCGCTGGCTGGTAGACATTATTAAGACCAAGCTTGCTGAGTCGATACCCGAGATCGACGTCTTCGAAGTACATGAAGAAGTCTTCGTCAAACCCGCCTATTGCGGTGAAGGCCGAACGCCTCACTAGGAGGCAAGCGCCGGATAGCCAGCCGACGTTCGCTCGAGGTGACGTCATTTGAGCGTCATTCTTATATGCGGCGCTCCACGGGTTCGACTTCCAGATGTCGGCCAGGAGGGCGTGTCCGATTCCATTTCGCAGTGAAGGGATAGATCGCGCGGAGGGATACACCTCGCCAAGCGCGGTCAGGATCCCTGGGCCGACTGCACCGATAAGCGGATCAGAATCTCCCGCAACTACCAACAAGTCGAGTGCGTTCTTGCTAAAGGTGACGTCGGGATTGCAAATCAGAATCCACTCGACAGATGCCGGCAAAGTTCGTGCGGCCGCATTGATAGCGCCGCCGTATCCGGCGTTCGACGGCATAGCGAGGTATTTCGCTCCAAATAGATGGACGACCTCTTCCACCGGTGAGTCAACGAATGCTTTGTTATCGGCGAGAACGGTGATGATGTCTTGGTTCGACGCTTCCCTCAGCGTTTCGAAGAATGGCGTGAGCACGCCTTCAGAGCCGTAACTCACGGTGATTACGGCAACTCTGGGCTGGGTGGAGCCGGGGGGCATCGAATTTGTATCGGTCATAACTGTTGTGGCTACACGCCCGCTATGGCTTCAAAGGTCATGTCCGTGCGTAATGGCCCCCAGGTGCCGCCGTGGTTATTCACGCTGAACGACGCCGCATCAGTGACGCGCGCGATTTCTTGCCCCTGCGTTCCCATGAGGGCGACGGTGACGCCGTATTCACCCGAACCGAATGGTGCATGTGGCAGGGTAAATCGAGCTACGCAGGTTCCAAGGAGTTCGCCCAGCCCTACGTCGAGGCTCGTGGAGGTTGCTCCCGTTACCAGCTGGCCGAGAGGATTGTTGATGTGTAGCCCAACACTCCAGGACGCGAGGCGTTTCGGTGCCTCAATCTCTACCTCAACGACGATGTCATCGCCTGTGTCGAAAGCGGGTCGCTGCTCGCCCGCGCTATTCGTTACCCTTACGCCCTTGATACGTCCAAGCTCTACATTCGCCATGGCCGCTTTCAGCCGGTCGTCCTTCAAGGAGTCCAGTTCAATGGAGGTGGCGAAGCCCGAACGCAATACGGAAACAGCGTCGAACGGATCGCCGTCAAAGACGACGCTCCCCTTCGCCAGCACGATCGCACGACTGCACATGCTGGTGATCTGGCTGAGCGTATGACTTACCAAAACGATGGTTCGTCCCTCGATTTGAAAGGCGCGGATTTTATCGAGGCACTTCTTCTGAAAAGCCTCATCGCCCACCGCCAACACTTCATCGACGAGAAGTAAGTCGGGGTCGACGTGAACGGCAACGGCAAAGGCAAGTCGAACGTACATTCCGCTCGAGTAAAACTTCACTTGAGTATCGATGAATTCACCGATGCCAGAGAACTCCAGGATTTCTTCGAAATGCGTTTCTGTTTGCCGACGTGAAAGACCCATAATCGAGGCATTCAGATATACGTTCTCCCGACCGGTCAGGTCAGGGTGGAAACCGGCGCCCAGCTCCAAGAGTGCAGCCATCTGGCCTCGTCTCTGGACACTCCCCGTGGTCGGTTGTATTATCCCGCCGATAGCTTTGAGAAGCGTGCTCTTGCCCGACCCATTCGGTCCGATCAAACCGATCGTAGTACCGGCCTCAATTTCCAGATTTACGTGCTTGAGGGCAAAGAAGTCTTCTTTGAACTTGGCGCCTCGTCCTACATTGAGGATGCGTTCCTTAATGCTGTTATCTTTCCTGATAACGAAACGCTTCGAGACGTCGTTTACTCTGACGATCGGCACAACGGCCGCGGTGGTCATGGTCATTAAAGCTCCTGCGCGAAGTTGCCCTGAAGCTTGCTGAAAGCACGCTGAGCGAAAAGTAGGAAGATCAGCCCGATGACGCCTGCGATTAGCATGCGTCCAGCGAGGAAGCCGGGTGTATCGCCTCCGCTGGCCTCGGTCCAGAACGCCTCTTGGAAGCCGAGCACCGCCAGGGTCACCGGATTGTTCATGTAAATCTCGAGTGCCCATGCGGGGATAGCGGCCTTGACGAAGATCCACGAATAGACGATGGGTGAAGCCCACATGAGCAGCAAAATAATCACGTCTACGAGATAGGCGACGTCGCGCAGATACACGTTGTACGCGGAAAGGAGGATTGCCAGCGCACCGGCGTAGACAAGAACGAGCACGAGTGCAGCTGCGCCGAAGAGCAAGTTCGGGCCGAACTGGAGCGTTCCTGCGAAAACAGAAACGACGAGCAAAATTCCCAGCTGAATCATGAAGTTGAAGAGTGAGGAACCGATCGTCGCCAGCGGGAAGATTTCGCGCGGGAGATACACCTTCTTCACGAGTCCCGCATTGGCGATGATAGCGCCGGTTCCGGTCGAAACTATCTCACTGAACAAGGTGTAAATCGTAAGGCCGGCAAAGATGTAGATAGCAAAATTATCGATGGAGCGGGCTGCACCTAGAAATTTCCCGACGACTACGTAGTAGATCAGGAGCTGTGTCAGCGGCCGGGCAAGACTCCACATGAAACCCAGGGCGCTGTCTTTGTACCGGGCTTTGAGTTCGCGGCGAGTAAGCATGCCGAGCAATTCGCGGTGTGACCAAATGTCCCGAACAGACGCAATGGTCCCGTGAACGAGAGTGCTCCGCGTTCCAACGTCCAGCCAAGCCATCTGCTCGAGCCGGGCTTTGCGCTCGGGTGAAGACGTTTGAGGGCCGGTCATGTAGTTCTCCAGTAATGATGGGGGCTCGGCAAAGGACGACTTGCTGCCGTGAGAGACAATACAGCACTGATCTCATCGCTGACCGGGATCGCGCGTCGCGGCAGGGACTTTGGGGGCTCAGGGGCCTCAGCTATGGTTGAACTCAGAATCCGCTGAGATCGACATCCGGTGGAACTTAGACCCGTTTGTGCACCGAATGGCACTGGCATGGAGACTTGACTGTATGAGCGCTTGGAAATCAAAAATCGCGGGTGGTGTGCGTAAGGCACTTCCCCTCAACTCTGGTCCGCGCCTCTTTGCTGCGGCGACGTATTACAGCATCAAGGATGCTGGAACCTTCTCTCGAAATGCTCGAGCCAACTTTGTGCGCGCTGCGAGTGCCTCCCGAACATCCGAACTCGATTACCGGGCTTGGCGAAAGCTGAACGCGGTGCACGGTGCCGGAGCCGAAGGAAGTGCCACCAAGACTTCGTTCGCTGTCATCGTCGAGGTAGCGGCTGCAGGGGCGGTGGGGGATGTCAAACGCACCCGAGACAGCATCGCTGCCCAGATTGGTGCGTCCGGTCGTATTGCGGCTCTGCGATCCGGATCGGCGCTCAGCGAGATCCTTTGCGCCGTAGACGAGGACTTTGTCCTTTTTCTCCGCGCCGGGTCTGAGCTCTCTCCGCACGCCCTCGCCGAGGTGGCGAAGAAGCATCGCATTGACCCCGCCTTGGAGCTGGTTGTCTTCGACTCCGATGTGCGCGGGCACCTCGGTCCGGTTGATCCGCATTTCCGGCCCCAATGGTCCCCGGACGTACTCCTCGGGGCAAACTACATTGACCGCTCCTTTGCCATCAAGGCGTCAGCGCTTCCCGCCGCTGCGGGCGTGTTACTGAATGATCGGGGCATCTGGGAGTTGCTGCTCTCGTCGCAGACAACGGAACGCACGGCGGGCAACCTATCGCACGTGCTCCTGACGGAACCGCAGGCCCCGCAACGCCGTGCCGCGACATCGGATGCGGAGATGGTCCAGCGGGTTCTCAACCACCAGGGTGAAAGAGCGACGGCGACGGCTGTCGGCGGCGTCGTGCGCGTGCTCTTTGAACCGACGAGGTGGCCGACCGTATCGATTGTGATTCCCACACGCCACTCGCGCTCTAATTTGGGAAGGCTCCTACCGAGTCTTGCTCGCACGGACTACCCGGGCTTCGATGTGCGCATCGTGGACAATGGCGGTGAAAGCGAAGACAACGCGGCCTGGTATCGCGAACAGTCCGCGGATCTTAATCTCGCCGTGCAGTGGTGGACTGAGGCGCCCTTCAACTACTCGCGGGTCAACAACGCTGCCGTTCGGGAAACAAACGGCGAGATCGTTGTCATGCTCAACGACGACACGGAGATCGTTGAAGCCGTGTGGTTGAAAGAGATGGTCGGGCTCCTGCTGCGCGACGGTGTAGGCACGGTCGGCGTCCAGCACCGCCAAGCTGATGGTCTAATTCAGCACGGCGGCGTCATGATCGGCCCGGGTGGCTTCGCAGACAATATTTTTGCGAGCATGAAACCAGACTCCGACACGCTAATCGGCCGCACGTCCTGGTACCGCGATGCGCTGGCCGTGACCGGTGCCTGTGTTGCGATTCGTCGAACCGACTTCGAAGACGTCGGGGGACTGGATGAGGCCTTCATCCTCTGCGGAAGCGATGTCGTACTGGGTCTCGACCAGATCATTCGTGGACGACGAAATGTTGTCGTTCCCTTTGACACCGTCCGCCACTTCGAGTCGCTCACGAGGGGAACCTCGGTGCCCGCCGAGGACTTCTACGCCAGCTACTGGCGGTACCACCCGTGGCTGCAGGGGGGAGACCCATATATGTCGCCGAACGTGTCTCGGCTGAGTCCCGTGCCTCGGTTTAAGGACCCCAGGGACGAGGATCCCATCAAGTTGGCCTTAGAAGTTCTCGGTCGTTCGTTCATCAAGCACGCGCAGAGCTCATCGATCTCCGAGGAAGCGTCGGCCCTGCTGGGCACGGCTTCGATTTCGGCGGAGGAGGTCGCGGCCGTTCACCAACTTCACAAAGACTTCTCCGGTGAACTCGACATCAAGACGATCAACTGGTTCATTCCTGACATCGACATGCCGTTCTTCGGTGGTTTGAACACTGCATTTCGGCTCGCGGCCAAGCTCGCTCGAGATCATGGAATTCAGAATCGGTTCGTCGTACTGGCCGCACCTAATCGAGCCTTCGTGGCCTCTGCCCTGACAGCGGCATTCCCGGACCTCACAGACTCGGAGATCTCGTTTTATGACGGTTCCGACGAACAGATCGCTGCGATACCCGGAGCGGACGCAGCAGTGGCGACCCTCTGGCTCACCGCCATCCACGTGGCCAAATCCCCTGACGTTAAGCGCAAGTTCTACCTCATGCAGGACTATGAGCCCGCTTTCTACCCGGCGAGCACTCTGTTCGCGATGGCAGAGGAAAGCTACCGGCTCGGTCTGTATGGAATCTGCAACACCGTCAGCATGCACAGTATCTACACGGGCATGTACGGCGGACAAGCGACCTACTTCACGCCAGCAGTCGATCAGTCCATTTATCACGCTGAAGGGCGTCGCGAGAAGTCCGCAAATGAACCTGTCACGATTTTTGCCTATGCACGCGATCACTTTCGGAACTGCTGGGAGCTCGTTTACAGCGCACTGACCGAAATCAAGCGAATCCACGGTGACGACGTTCGAATCGTTGCAGCTGGAGCACGCTACCTTCCTGCGAGCGCGGATTTCATCGATTTGGGGTTGCTCGACTATCGCGCGACCGGCCGGCTCTATCGTGAAACAGATATTGGTTTGACCATGCAAATTTCCCGCCACCCTTCGTATCTCCCGTTGGAGCTGATGAGCAGTGGTGTCCCGATGGTGGCCCCTGACAGCGCTTGGTTCGACTGGCTCTTCACGAATGGAGAGAACTCCCTTTTGACGATGAGGACCTTGGACGACCTGGTGGAGAAACTCGACACCCTTGTTCGAGACAGACAACTACGTACGGAACTCTCAGCCCGTGCATTGTCGACGATCCAGTCCGGTCACTCGGACTGGAATGCGGCGCTGGATGATATCCACGGCTACATGGCGAACCCCGGCTCGTAGGGAGTTCTCCTGTCGGAAGGGGAACTTGATTTCTTGCCCTCCCTTTTCGGGGACAACTTGGGTTACTGTAAATACACTGTGTGCCGTTAACGTTGCCTCTTGTTGTGTGAACTTGAACTGATCGTTGCGAGTCCGCAATTTCCATGAACGGCAAGTTAGGCACACATGCGGAAAAATATCATACGTCGGACTATCGCGGCAGGACTAAGCCTCGTGGTACTCACGTCTCTATTGCAACTTTCGGAGTTGTCACCGGCCTCGGCCCTGACCGGCGCGGACTTTCAGGCCGGCAACATCATCTCAGACCAGAACTTCTACGATGCGAGCGCGATGTCGCAGGATCAAATTCAATCGTTTCTCGATGCACGGGTCGGTGTATGTCAAAACACGCTCTGTCTGAACGTCCTCCGCGTGGATACCCCCACCAAAACCCTCAGTTTTGGTACCTGCGACACGTATGCCGGCGAAGCAAATGAGTCTGCAGCTCGTGTCATTTTCAAGGTGCAGCGTGCGTGCGCGATCAGTGCCAAGGTAATTCTGGCCACGTTGCAGAAGGAACAGACTCTGGTCACCCGCACGGCGCCCTCGGAAGCGATACTGCGCAAAGCGATGGGGTACGAGTGTCCTGATAGCGCCAGCTGCAACCCCGCCTATTTCGGGTTCTTTCTTCAAGTTTTTGGTGCGGCGCGGCAGCTCGCGTGGTACGGAAATTCCGATGGATCATTTACCTCCATTAAGATTGGCCAGCAAAACGCTGTTAGGTTTCATCCGAACACGGCCTGCGGATCGTCGAACGTTCTTATCCAGAACCGGGCCACCGCAGCCCTGTATTATTACACGCCGTACCAGCCAAATTCGAGTGCCTTGGAGAACCTCGGCGGGGTTGGAGACGGGTGCTCGGCGTACGGCAATCGCAATTTCTGGGTCCATTACACTAATTGGTTCGGGCCGACGACCGGACCGCCGCTTGATCCCATAGGCAACCTTGAAGTGGCCGCAGCCTCTGTCAACTCCGCAACGTTTAGAGGTTGGACATTCGACCCGGAAATTGCTGGGCCGATTTCCGTGCACCTCTATTTGAACGGCCAGTGGGGTGGTGCCTTCGAGGCAGCAGTACCTCGGCCGGACATTGCAAAGGCCTACCCGAGTTACGGACCAAACCACGGGTTCGCGTTCTCGGTCCCTCTGGCAGTCGGAGCAGGAGCAGTCCAGGCGTGTCTCTATGCCATCAATGTGGGCATTGGCAGTAACCAATTGCTGGCGTGCAAGACCGTCACGACACCGACTGGCCCGCCATTCGGAACCGTGGACTCAGCGACGCTGACAGACGGAATCGCGACCGTTTCCGGTTGGGTAATCGATCCCGATTCTCCCGCATCAACGACTGTCCAGGTGTACGTGAATGGCACTCGGGGAGAGATTTTTGCGGCCGATGCTGAACGTGCGGACGTCGCGCGCGCTTACCCGGGCTACGGCTCGAAACACGGTTTCAGCGCTGTCATCAATGTGGGAGTCGGCACAAATACGATATGTATCGATGGCGTCAATATAGCTGGCGGCGTCGATCGGCAGGTTAGTTGTGCCACTGTGTCCTCCGGCTCGGGCCCGCCGATTGGAAATATAGAGTCCGCAAAGGCAGCTGCCGGACAAGCCATTGTGAGCGGGTGGGGTCTTGATCCTGACACGACCGATCCAATCGTTGTCCACGCCTATGTCAATGGAAAGTGGGGTGGGTCGTTCACCGCGAGCGGGGTACGAGCCGATGTCGGCCGCGCATACCCCGGCTATGGCGACTCCCGCGGATTCAGCATGAGCGTTCCCGTTCCCGGCGGATCGAGCGAAGTTTGCTTGTTCGGGATCAACGTGGGGCGCGGATTCAACTCCTCGCTCGGCTGCGCAAAGGTAATTAGGCCAACAGGAACGCCGTTCGGCAACTTCGAATCGGCGGTCACATCTTCGACAGGGATGACGACAATATCGGGATGGACGATTGATCCAGATACGACGTCGCCCGTTAATGTGCATGTCTACTTCAATGGTCGCTGGGGAGGAAGCTTCGCCGCCAATACACCCCGAAATGATGTCGACCGTGCCTATCCGGCATTCGGTGCCGAACACGGTTTTTCGATTCCAGTGACCCTTGAATCGGGCAGCACCCAAGTATGCGTCTTCGCTATCAGCACCGGCGCCGGTGCAAACCAGGATATGGGGTGCAAAACCGTGCTGAAGTAGGCCTGGCTATGCCCATGTGAAGGCTCTCTTCGCGGCAATTGCTAGACTCGCCGAGCACTATCCGACCACTGAAAGGGCATCTATGCCGAAGCTGCGACCGGGCGTCGTGTCAGTTATCCTCGTGAATTTCAAGGGCGTTGACGACACAATCGAAGCGATCAATCACCTGAACGGTGTCGACTGGCCCGACTCCCAGCTTGAAATTATCGTCGTGGAGAACGCATCTGGTGATAACAGCGAATCGCTGCTGCGCGCTGCGCACCCAATGGTGCGAATCGTCGTCTCTCCGACAAACGTGGGATTCGCCGGGGGCTGCAATCTCGGCGTCGCCCGCAGTACGGGTGAGTTCCTCGCCTTCCTCAACAACGACGCGAAGCCTGACCGTGCGTGGATTCGTGCTGCCATGACACAGTTCGCTCAGTCGCCCGCGATCGGGGCGGTTGCAAGCAAGGTCGTAGATTGGGACGGTAATAACGTTGACTTCGTCGGCGCCGCCTTGACCTGGTTTGGAATGGGCTACAAACCCTTAACCGCGGAGCCTCTGCCGGCACGGGAGGTCCCCGCACACGATGTGCTTTTCGGCACGGGATCCGCCATGTTCGTTCGTCGCTCAGTTTTCGAAGAACTCGAGGGATTCGATGAGCGGTTCTTCATGTTCTTTGAAGACGTCGACCTGGGCTGGCGGCTAAACCTTCGGGGCTGGCGATATGTCTATGAACCGAAGTCCATTGCATTCCACAAACACCACGCATCGATGTCCAGCTTCGGATCCTTCAAAGAAACGTACTTGTTGGAACGAAATGCACTGTTTGCCCTTTATAAGAATCTCGGCGCGGAGTCCCTCGCGGAGGCGCTTCCAGCAGCTATGGCGCTGTCGGTGCGCCGTGGGGTAGCGAAGGGGCACCTCGATTCCACAGCTCTAGACATTCGAAAGAAGAGCCAGGACGGTGCGTCAGAGATGTCGGTGTCAAAGGAGTCGGCCGCGTCGCTGTTCGCGATTGATCAATTTGTGGAGGCGCTGCCAGGACTCAAAAAGTCCAGGGACCTCGTTCAGAACAGCCGGCTTGTTTCGGACAGTCGCCTTTGGCGACTCTTCGGGCTCACCGACGCCCCCTCATTTCAAAACGATTACTACCTTGCGGGATACGAGAGTATCGTGACGGCATTCGATGTGACGGAGGCGCCGTCGTCGACGCGGGTCCTTCTCATTACTGGTGACCCCATCGGCGCGAAGATGGCCGGCCCCGCTATTCGTGCATGGAATATTGCCTTGGCGCTGTCCAAAACGAGCACGGTCACTCTGGTGACGTTGTCTGGCGCGGAGCTCTTGAGTGCACCATTCGATATTGTTCATGTTGCGGCTGGAGACAATCGGACCTTTGCCAAGCTTGAAAACTGGGCCGACGTCATTATCTTCCAAGGCCACGCCATGGCCGTTTTTGATGCTCTTCGTCGCACGAAGAAAATTGTCATCGCCGACATTTACGACCCGATGCACCTGGAACAGCTGGAACAGGGGCGGGGGCTTGCTCAACCGTTGTGGGACAAACAAGTTGCCGATGCAACGGACGTTTTGAACGAGCAATTGCTTCGTGGGGACTTCTTTCTCTGTGCATCCGAGCGTCAGCGCCATTTTTATTTAGGCCAACTCGCCGCGTTGGGTCGCGTCAACCCGGCGAATTACGCTTCGGACCCCGATTTGAACGGGCTCATCAGCGTCGTACCGTTCGGGCTGGACGAAACTCCACCGAAGCACGTCCGGCAGGTTCTCAAATCCGTCGTTGCGGGGATCGAGGCTGAGGACAAAGTGCTGCTGTGGAGCGGCGGGCTCTACAACTGGTTTGACCCTAAAACTCTCATTCGGGCTGTGACGCGCCTGGCCGTGAAACGTCCGAACGTGCGGCTTTTTTTCCAAGGCACGAAGCATCCGCATCCGGGCGTGCCGGAAATGGCGATAGTCGCGGAATCTCGTCAGCTTTCTTCAGAGTTGGGCGTGCTCGACAAAAATGTGTTCTTCAACGCGTCCTGGGTCGATTATGCGGATCGGCAGAATTTTCTCACTGAATCTGATGCCGGTGTAAGCACGCACTTCTCGCACGTTGAAACGACTTTTTCTTTTAGAACGCGAGTGCTTGACTATCTCTGGGCCGAATTGCCGATGGTACTCACAAAAGGTGACTATTTTGCCGAGCTCGTTGAGACCGAGAAACTAGGAATCGTCGTCGATGCCGGGGACGAGGCGCAGCTGGCGGATGCGCTGGAACGCGTACTGTTCGATGAGGTGTTCATTGCCGAGGTCAAGGCAAACATTCATCGAGTTCGCGAGGATTTCTTCTGGCGGAATACCCTTGAGCCACTCGTCTCCTTTGTGGAAAACGCACATCATGCGCCTGACCGGCTGGCCGGCGGGCAAGCTGGCACTACCGGTGAGAGCCTGATCAGCCGCCCGCGTCGACGCGTCAAGAAGCACGGCTTTCGACACGATCTGGGTTTGGTTGTCTTCTATCTGCGAAATGGCGGGTTACCGGTCGCGATGCGCAAGGTGCGTAACCGCTTAGGACGAAAGCGCTAACAGCGATTGCTCCGCCACAAGTAAATTTCTTACCAACGAAATTATGGGAATTCCTCGATGACCTCAACCGATGCCAGTACCACGGAGCTCAGAACTCACCGCTTCTCGGTCGCAGACTGGCTAATTTGTCTC
Organism: Cryobacterium sp. Hh11; assembly: GCF_004404045.1. NCBI lineage: Bacteria > Bacillati > Actinomycetota > Actinomycetes > Micrococcales > Microbacteriaceae > Cryobacterium > Cryobacterium sp. Hh11. The sequence goes on from NZ_SOHF01000010.1 coordinate 20,260, forward strand.
GGACTGGTAATGGCAAGTCTCGTTGTCGGGCTGGTTCATGTGCCTCAGCACCAACAGATCTCACCAATTGATGAATTTGTCTACATAGATTACCTAGCCAAAGTTAGCACCGAAGGCGTGGTGGAACGCGGCGAGGAAACAGGTGACTACGCGCGTGAGTACTTTGCGTGCCACGGTGTGTCGATGTATACCGAGCCGCAACCTGCGTTGTGCTTCGGCCCGAACTTCGCCGAGGATTCCCAATACCCGTTTGGTGGTGTGACTTCTGCAGACCTCTACACGCCCCTCTACTTCGGCACCACGTGGTTGATGGTCCAGCCGATTCAATGGGCCGGAGTGCAGGATCTCGCCCAGGCCGGGCGGTATGCCGGTTCGATCTGGCTGGCGTTTGCACTGGTTTTCATGTTTGCTGCTTTGCGGCGAATCGGAATTTCACGTTGGGTAGGTTTAGGGCTCGGTCTCCTTCTCGCGGGATCGCTTCCCGCTTACTGGTCCCACACGTTTGTCAGCACGGATGCCACGGCTCTACCCGCGGGCGCGGTCATGCTATACCTCGCCATTGTATTCATGCAGACCCGACGGTTCGGCTGGCTCCTCATCAGTGCATCCGCAATTGTGACGCTGTTCAAACTTCAAAACCTCACCGCCGTCGCTGCCGTTGCATTGGGCCTCGTCGTCTACGCCGGGGTGGAGTGGTTCGGCAGGTCAGACCTTCGGGTCAAGGAGAGAATTCTTCGGGCGGTTAAGGACAGAAGAACGGTTGTTGCCGTAAGCGCTGTTGTTGCCGGAATATTCGTGCAGGCTGTTTGGACGGTCATCCGTTCTGTGATTGCGGTTGGACCGGCCCCGGACCAACTCGTTTCCGAGCCGATCGGCTTTCGTGCCCTGATCTCAGAGATGTTCAAATTCTTCCCGAATGCTGTAAACGGTGCGACGGCGCCGCAGTCGCTTGGTGTGAACGGGGTGATCGTTGCGAGTCTCTTTGCCATCATCGCTGTAGCAGGCGTACTCGGTCTGATCGCCTCGGGAGATAGACGGTCGTGGGGCTTTTCCCTTGCAGTCGGAACACTCGTGGTTTCGCTTGTGGCTGGGCCGGCCCTGGCAGTGGCGAACCTCGCGACAAGCGGATTCTACTTCTCGCTGCCGTCACGCTACGGGCTAGCGTTAGTACCGATGTTTGTGTGCTGCGCGGCCTTGCTCTTCTCGCAGAAGCGGTGGTTGACTAACTCAGTCGCGATCTCGGGCGGAGCCGCGTTTTTAGTCTCATTGGCGATAACCGGCGCAGCGTGACGACGAGGACCTAGCTGCCACAGGCTGGTCCTCGCAAACATCGCTCAGCTGGTATGCGGCTGTGTCTCGTCAGGGTTGGGTGCCTGCCTGGCGGTTTGGGGCCCGGGTGCGAAGACCCAATATCGGAAGACAAAGTAATTCCAAGTAGTTGTTGCGACCGTGGCGGCAACCTTCCCGATGCCCCAGCCCCATCCCGTCTGATCAATCAGCCAGACGATCAGAATTGTTGCACCGGTATTGAAAGCCAGCAGGGTGAGATACTTGGCGAGCGTATTCCCGTGCGCCGCCCGCGAGCTGAATGAAAAGGTTCGCTGGAGCGAATAATTGAACACGAAAGTTGCCAGGAATGCAGTGCCCGTGGCGATCCACAGCGGCCAGCCGAGAACCTGATGGAGCATCGCCAGGAGCCCGAGGTCAATAAAGAAAGTTGCGCCCCCGATGAGCAGGTAGCGGAACGCGCTGTGCCGAAATACGCTCACGAGCCATGAATCCGCCGGAGGAGTCTCGGCAGGGCTCGGCGAGCTGGGGGTAGGCATTGTTGAAGCTTATGCCCCGGTCTCGTTCTGGAGCGCACAAATCTCGGATTTCATGTCAGTTCTGTCCGCTCGCTTCGGAATCGAGTCGTTCCGTGACGGCGGAGAGTCGTTCCTCTATCAGCGCGGTGTGCTCCGCGAGCACCCGTGTCTTCTCTTCGAGAGTAGTGAGCTCGGAACTGTGTTGGACGGTCACAAAAAACAGGATGATGATGCTTGCAAAAAAGGCAAGGTTGCTCGGTACCTCAACACCAACGACGGACGCGGCCCATTCCAGCGTGACAGGAAAGATGCTGATCACCAATGAAAGAATTGCGGCCAAGAGCCACCAGAACGCGTGGCGCTCACGAAATCGCTGGCGACGGAGCATCTCGATGACGGCGAGCAGTGCAATTGCTGCCGCTGCAATGGCAAAAGCGTAGGAAACGGGATTCATGAAGATGGTTCCTAGCCTTTAGACGTGATCGGGGTGCGCCAGAGTGCAATGACGAGCGCCATGGCCGCGCGGGCGAGGTAGATTGCGGACTTCACCGGGTTGTGCGAGGGGACGCCACCGGCGCGCGGTCGCATAGCCACCGGCACCTGAACTACCAAATATCCGGCACGAGAAGCAAGCACCAGAGACTCAATGGTGTCTCCCAAATATTCAGCGGGGTAATGGATTGAAAAGAGGCGCACGGCTCTCGGACCGGCTGCCTTGAACCCGGAAGTGACGTCAGTGAGTGGAGTCTTGGCAATCTGGCTGATCATGGTCGACAGCAACTTCATGGCCCACTTGCGCGGACCTCTCACGGAGTAGTCGCCGGCACCGGCAAACCGTGCTCCGATGACAATATCTGCCACCTCGAGCTGAGAAATCAAATCAGGTACGCAATTTGGATCGTGCTGGCCGTCGGAGTCAAGCTGTACGACGTATTGGAACCCTTTGTCTACCGCGTATTTGAAACCGAGCCTCATCGCTCCGCCAACGCCGAGATTGAACGGGAGCGTCAGAACCGTGGCTCCGGCACTCTGGGCCACAGTGGCTGTCGCATCGGTAGAACCGTCGCTGACAACGAGACAATTCACGCCCGGTAAAACGGTCAGGACTTCCTTGACGACATCACCGACCGCTTCTTCTTCATTGAACGCTGGCATCACAATGAGGATTTCGTGGAGCGCTGGCATGTAAGCAATTCTAGCCAAGTCTCGTCGGGGGTACTCGTCGCCTGGTGGGCGCGCGACCAGTCGCCGGAGACGGCCAGGACCGGCTGGAGGTTCCTTTCGGATGGGTCGTGGCCGACGATCGTGGAACCTCGCCCGATCGGATTCAAGCATGGTCAACTCCCCTGCGCCTGGGTGCGCGATCATTCACGCGACTTGGTCGACAACGCCAGTCGCACCTCCGAGGCGGTAATCTAGCTCTGACTGGGCATTGGTCCTGGCAAAATGTCTGGAGCGATGCACACGTGCCACGAACTACCTTGCTGGCGAAGCAGGCGGCCGGCAGGCGACCTACAGGCAATTCTCGCTCCGTCTTCTGGAGTACTTTTCTGATCCTGGCCGCGCTGTCCACTTTGTGGTCCTTGGCGAGTCCGATCTTCTCAGTGCCCGACGAGAATGCACACGCGACCAAGGCCATCGCCCAGGTGCATGGGCAGGTCATGGGGTATCAGGTGCCGGGCATCAAGCACACGGTGGTCGACCTCCCCGAGGGCTATACCTACTCGCCGCAAATCCTCTGTTTCGTTTTTCACTCCGAACAGCCCGCGAACTGTGGCGTTGAACTTGGCGATGAGGGCGGAGCAGACTGGTTCAATACCTGGGTCGGGGCATACAACCCTCTGTACTACTACGCGGTCGGATGGCCGAGCCTGATTCTCGACGGATCAGCCGGCATCTACGGGCTGCGAATTGTGAGCGGCTTGCTCGCCGCCGTGTTCGTTGCGTGGGGGTTTCAGGCGGCGATGTCCGTGCGGCGATCGCGGTGGATGCCGTTGGGCTTGGCGTTTGTGGCAGCCCCGATGGTGGTGTATTTGTTCGGCTCGGTGAACCCTAACGGTATCGAAATCGCATCGGCTGTTGCTCTTTGGGCGGCCCTTCCTCGTTTGCTCGAACGCTTCGATTCGCGAAAAATCTCGCGAGACCTGTCGACACTCCCGCGCTGGTATCTGTGGGCGATAGTTGCCATCGCTTCGGTGACACTCGCGACGGCTCGAGCCACTGGCCCACTGTGGTTGATCGTCGTTGTCGGCATCTGCTTCATCGCGACCGGCTGGATTCCCGTCAAGTCGCTGTTCACCACCGCACGTTCCTATATCCCGCTCGGCGTTGTCGCGGCTGGCGGCATCTTTTCGATTGTGTGGACGCTGAGCGGTGGAAGCCTCTCAAGTCAGGCAGAAAAATCTGATGCCCCGTTAGTGGGAGCTTCGTTCTTGCAGGGCGTTGTGTACGTAATTCGCACCACCCCGGAGTTCTTTCAGCAGGCCATTGGCTACTTTGGCTGGTTCGACGCGCCACTGGCAACATCCGCGTATTGGCTATTTATGGTTCCGCTCGGCCTTGTGATCGTTCTCGCCTTCACCGTCTCTCGGCGACGCGGCCTGATCACGATGGCCGTAATGGCGGCCGCAGCCGTCTTCGTGCCGGCCCTGGTGCAGGGCTACAGCGTGAGCCAAACAGGAATTATCTGGCAAGGACGATATGCACTCTTTCTTTATCTCGGTGTGACGATTCTGGCCGCCTGGCTGCTGTCCGCCCGCCAGGGGAATCGCGTCGCCTTCCTGTCCATACGTGTGACGTGGATTGGCTCAGCGATGCTCGCCTGCTACGGACTGATCGCTTTCGTCGTCGTAATGCGGCGGTACGTTGTCGGCAGCGAACACCCGATCAGCGAGATGTGGAAGAACCCGGCCTGGCAGCCGCCGCTCGGGTGGCCAACTCTGGTCGCGCTTTATGCGCTCGCATCGATCATTTTCGTCTCGTGGACGGGCTGGATTGCCGCTCGCGCGGCACGGCTCGAGGATGCGTCCGAACTGGCCGAAAGCCTCAACGCGGCAGCTCCAGAGTCATCGACTGATCCCACCGTTCGTGTCTGAGCCCCGCGTCGCGATCGCCTACGACTGCCTCTTTCCGATCAACTCGGGCGGCGGCGAACGGGTGTACCGCCGAATCGCCGAGGTGCTCAGCGAACGGGGGAGCCACGTTGACTATGTAACGCGCGCCCAGTGGGATGGCCCGGCCCCGCAAGCGACCTTCTCGGTCGTGCCGGTGTGGCGTGGGGCGATCTACGACAGCATGGGCACGCGCACGCCGGCCAGCGCCGTGAAATTTGCGCTGGCCCTCTTTCGCCATTTTCGAGCTCGTCGGGGCAGCTACGACCTGGTCATTGTCAGCGCCTTACCCGTACTCAACGTCTTCGCGGTGCAGCTGGCACTGGCCGGGCGCAAAACCTTCGTCGTGACCGATTGGCTCGAAGTCTGGGGCTGGCGGCAGTGGCGGGCGTACTCCGGGGCGCTCATGGGCACCGTGGCCTCGGTGCTGCAGTTCGTGGCGATTCGTCTGGGCCACCTGCACACCGTCAACAGCGACTTCACAGGTTCGCGGATTCGGGGTTACCGGCGCGGGGCCACTCCGGTCACGCTGGGGCTAGTCGACCTCGTCGGTACCGCCCCGGCTGCGACAACCCAACGCGGTGAGGAGCCGTATCTCATATTCATCGGCCGTCATATCGCTGACAAACGACTCATCGATCTGCTGCCGGCACTGCTCGAGGCGCGCACCCAGATCAGCGACCTGCGGCTCGTTATCGTGGGTTCCGGACCGGAGACAGCCGCGGTAAAAGCACGCGTCACCGAGCTGGGGCTCGATGAAGCCGTTTCGCTCGTCGGTCGGGTCAGTGATGACAAGCTGCACACACTGCTGGCCGGTGCACGAGCACTGGTCAACCCATCCCGTCGCGAAGGCTTTGGCCTCGTCGTCGCCGAAGCAGCTGCCGTCGCCACCCCCAGTGTGGTCGTGGCCGGCCCCGACAACGCGGCGGCTGAACTGGTTCAGAACGGGGTGAATGGCGCCGTTGCAACCTCGGTTCAGCCGGTCGAGCTCGCGACCGCCATCGTGACGGTCGTGAACGCCGGTGAGTCGCTCAGAAAGTCCACTCACGTCTGGTTCGAGACGGAACGCATTGCGAGCGGACTCAGTCGATCGATCGAGCGGATTTTTGACGCCTACCGTTCGGCCAAGACTCGCTGAAACGACGCAAGGGTCTGCTGGGCGGTGCGGTCCCAGGTGAATTCGGTGGCGCGCTCGAGCCCGGCCGCCGCCAACCGAGACAATTCTTCGGGCGACCCCAGGAGCCCGCCAATGACGTGTGCGAGCTGGGCGGCGTCGTGAGAATCAACGTAGACCGCCGCATTGCCGGCGACTTCATGAAGCACCGGAATGTCGGAGCACAGCACCGGGCACCCATGCGCCATCGCCTCGAGAACCGGAAGGCCGAAGCCCTCGAAGAGCGTCGGAAACACAAAGAGGGCCGACTCCGCATAGAGCGCGTCGAGCTCGTCGGCGGTGAGCCAGCCCCGCAACGACACCCACTGTTGAAGCCCGAGTTGGTCCACGAGCGGCGTGAGCGGGTCGTCGCCGTGACTTCCGGTGATTACCAGGCGCGGTCGGGCGTGCTCGGGTAGAAGCGCGAGCGCCTCGAGGAGTGTCGAAAAGTTTTTGTGCGGCATCCGGTTACCGACGGCGAGGAGCTGGTCGGTGCGGCGCTGCGTCTGCACGACCGGTGTGCCGGCCGTTTCGCCGGCGAGGGGGATGACATCGACGGGGGTTCGTTTGATGCGCAGGTAACGCCGGATGTCGGCACGGGACGCGTCGCTGATGGTGAGAACGTGGCGAGCGGTGCGCGCACCCAGCCGAATGAGGGTGCGAAGAATGAGCGAGTAGGCGCCGGGGACATATTCCGGATGCCGAAAGGGCAGCAGGTCGTGAATGGTCATGACGACCGGAATGCGTGAGTAGAGCGGACCCAAGTTGGCCGGGCAGTGGATGAGCGCTGCGCGGCGGCGGTGCGCAAACCCGGCGACGCTGAACAGCTCGCCGCGCGCCCAGGCCACTCGGTTCTCGCCGCTGATGCCGGAATCGATCACGTCGCCGGGAAACCAGGAGGTGTCGCCCGCAGCGAGTTCGCTCGACGCGAGGGCGATGAATCGCACCCCCGCACTCTCGGGCGGCATCCGGCTGTAGACCTCGCGCACATACGACTCCATGCCGCCCTTCTTGCCCGTGAAGAACAGCAGGTCGACCAAAATGAGCGGAAGCGGCATCGACTTAGTCCTTGGTCACGAGAGTGGTGCGGGAGCGGCGGGCCGCTTCGTAGATCACCGCGGAGATCAGCTCGGCTACGAGCATTCCGGCAAAGACCCAGACGATGTTCTGGGTCACGAGACCCAGCCCGGCGAGAGCGAACGTGATGGCGGCGACGATCGCGCGCAGCCCGGTCAGGAGACGCACAGCGCCCAAGCGCCGCAGGGCAGCGAAGGGGATCGTGGTGAGAATGGATGTTGCCCGCCACGCGCAGGCTACGGCCAGCGGCAGCGCGGTGTCGGAAAGCGACCAGGCCGAACCGAAAATGAATCCGAACGCGCCGGTCGCTTCCAGAATGCCGAGCGCGACGATGGCGCCCAATAGTGCGAGCCCGGATACTGCAATGTCGAGGCGGGAGTGTTCCTTGAGCAGCCGTAGGCGCAAGAAGTTGAGCGGTATCGCCAGCAACCCCGACACCGTCGAGATGGCGGTGAAAATGATGGCCTGCGCCGGGCCGATGAAGGCGAGAATCATCACATTCAAGAGCGGGTAGATGACTCCGGTGATTGAGGTATCTGCAACCACCCAGCCCATGACCGCTGGGTCGGGCCGGCTGGGCTGGTGCGCTACCGGCAGGGATCGCACACAGGTGGCCAGCGCGATGCCGGCGACCAACGGAATCATGCCCCAGGTCTGCGCGGTGAATGCCACAAGCACGCCGGTGAGTGCTCCAGAGCCGACCAGAACGGATGCCCAGATCTCGCGGGTATCGAGACGCTCGGCCACGGACACACCACGGCCGACCTCGAGCGATGCCAGCAAAATGGGCAGAGCGATGCACAGCACGACCGCGTTGCTGGAGTTGAATCCCACGACGATCGCCGTCAACACCGAAAGCCCGGCGAGCCAGAGCGGAAACGTTACTCGACGAGCCGTCGCGGCGGAACTCAGGCGGGATTCGACGACGATGGCGAAGGTGACCTGGCCAACGAAAGTGGCCACCATCACGGCGACGGCGATGGCGCCCTGTTCATCCAGGGTGAACTGGCGAGCTGAAATTGCCACGGTTGCGGCCGGAATCAAGGCCAACGAGACACCGCCGAGCAAGGTGATCAGCGACATTGCCGCGCCGCGCAGGCGAATTTGCGGGGGTAGAAAAATGCTCATCGATCGACCGCCGTTGCCAGATTTGTGCCGAAGCAGCGGCCGGTGAGGCCCTCGAAACGGCCCACGAAGACCCACCAGCCATCCGCTGCCTGAAAAGATGACCGATTTCGCACGCCGAAGAGCAGGCCGCCAGCCAGGGCGGCAGCGCGCCAGTAGAGCGGGTAGTGCCAGACGCTCAGCACCCGACCGAAGCCACGGGCGTAAGTGCGAAGCTTGCGTCGGCGCTCGGCGTTGGAGAGACCTTGCGGGTCAGAAATTCCGCCGATGGAAATGTCTGCCGGCAGCCACACAAAGGAATCGGCGGCACCAGTACTAATCAGCCGTAGGAGTAGATCGGTGGCTTCGCCCGACTGCCACGGAGTGGAGGCTCCCGTGCCGATCGACTCCGTGAAGCCGCCGAGCTCTGTGAACAGGCTGCGGCGCATGACAAGGCCCATCTCGATGACGGTCCACACGTTCCAACGGTCCAGGGCCGTTCCCGCAACCGGGAGGTGAAATTTGGGACCGTTCTCGTCGGTGACCGTGAGTGCGCCTGCGCCCGCTTCAGCGGGAGTGGAACGGATGCCGGCGATGCTGCCAGGGGGAAACCAGGTCGTGTCATTGGGAAAGTGCAGAAGGTAGTCCACGCGCTCCGGCAGCGCGGCGACCCCGGCGTTGCGGCCGCGCGAGGCACCCAGCGGCGATGTCGTCACGATGATGTCGCAGCCGATAGAGGCGAAATCCGTCGCGAGGTCGGTCACGGCCGAGAGATTGCGCTGGGCGACGATCACGATCGTGTCATCGGCGGTGACCTGGCCGGCCAGGGACTGCAGCAGCCGGAGCAAACCTTGCTCTCGCCCGAGAGTGGTAACGACGAGGCCAATGTTCATAATGCACTAAGTCTGTACGATTGAGGGCGCACCGCAGAACATAGACAGGACCTACACGCACATGCAGCAAACTTCGACGATCGAACTGACGATCCTCATGCCCTGTCTGAACGAAGCTGAGACCCTGGCGGTGTGCGTGAACAAGGCACTTGGCTACCTCGAGCGCAGCGGTGTGGTGGGTGAAGTTTTGATTGCCGATAACGGCAGCACCGACGGATCGCAGCAGATCGCCGAGTCGCTCGGCGCACGCGTCGTCGCCATCGCGGAGAAGGGCTACGGCAGCGCCCTAAACGGCGGCATCGAACACGCGCGCGGCACCTACGTGATCATGGGCGACGCCGATGACAGCTACGACTTCAGCAGCCTCGATGGCTTCGTCGGACGCCTGCGCGCCGGCGATGAACTCGTCATGGGCAACCGCTTTCGTGGTGGTATCGAGCCCGGCGCCATGCCGCCGCTGCACAAATACCTCGGCAATCCCGTGCTGTCCTGGATCGGTCGTATGCTGTTTCGCTCACCGATCAAGGACTTTCACTGCGGACTGCGCGGCTTCAACCGCCAGTCGATGCTTGACCTGCACCTGCAGACCACCGGCATGGAATTCGCCAGCGAAATGGTTGTCAAGTCGACCCTCGGCGGCTCCCGGGTGAGCGAAGTGCCGACCACTCTCGCCAAAGACGGCCGCAGCCGGCCGCCGCACCTGCGCAGCTGGCGAGACGGATGGCGCCACCTGCGTTTTCTGCTCATCTTCAGCCCGCGTTGGCTGTTTCTAATCCCGGGAACCGCAGCATTCGTGCTGGGCTTTGTCGGGGTCATGCTGCTCAGCTTTGGGCCCCTCGTCTTTGGCCGGATCGGGCTCGCCTATTCCAGTCAGCTCTACCTGGCGGCGTTGACGGTCGTTGGCTACCAGTCCGTACTTTTCGCGATCCTCACCAAGATCTACGCGCAGCAAGAGGGTTTTCGCATTCCGCGCAGCCGAAGCTTCGACCGCCTGCAGAAACGCATTAGCCTGGAGAGCGGCGCGATCGTGGGCCTGGTGCTCTTTCTCATCGGTCTGGGCGTTGCAGTCGCGCAGTTCATCGGCTGGGCCGCCAACGACTTTGGTCCCCTCGAGGCCGGCGCCACCCTGCGCGCCGCGATTCCGGCCGCGCTGCTCATGATGCTCGGAGCGCAGACCATCATGGCGGGCCTGTTCCTCGGCGTGCTGTCGGTCGGCGTGAAGCGCAGCTAATGGCCGTGAGCGTCTCGGTCGCGCTGTGCACCTACAACGGTGCTGCCTATCTCGAAGAACAGCTGCTCAGCATCCTGCGACAGTCCCTACTCCCCAACGAGATCGTGGTGTCCGACGACGCGTCGATCGACGAGACGCTGGCCGTGCTGGAGCGGGTCGTAGCGGCCTGGCGCACGGAGGATTCGGCACATGTTGTCGACGTGAAAGTGCTGCGCAACGCCACCGCGCTCGGCGTGACGGCGAACTTCGAGCAGGCGCTCGCCGCCTGCTCGGGCGATCTCATCGCACTCTGCGACCAGGACGACGTCTGGTGGCCCAAGCGGGTGGAGCGCATGGTCGCCGAGTTCACCCGCAGGCCCGCCCTGCAGATGTTGCACGCCGACGCCCGCCTCGTAGACGACGCCGGCGCCCCCCTCGGCCCCATCCTGCTGCAAACCCTGGGCCTGTCAGAAGCCGACCGGGCCGCCGTGCACGCGGGGCACGCCATCGAGGCCTACCTGCGCCGCAACATCGTGACCGGGGCCACGATGATGGTGCGGCGCGAGCTCGTCGAGCGTTCACGACCGTTTCCGCCCGCATGGGTGCACGACGAGTGGATGGCCATGGTCGCCGCCGCGACCGGCCTGGTCGACCTGCTCGACGAGCCGCTCACCGATTATCGGCAACACGGTGGCAATCAGATCGGTGTGACAAGCCTCGATGCCTCCGGCAAGCTCGGGCGGCTTTCGGCACCACGCACAGCGCGGAACGCTCGGTTGTTGGCGCGAGCCGCAGCGCTGCAGGAACGGGCGTCGGGGTTCGAGCCGGCTGCATCCGCTTCAGTGTTGGCGCTGATCGACGCGAAGCTGGCGCACGAGAGGCGGCGCAGCGCGCTGCCGGAGGCGCGGCTGCTGCGGGTGGGGCCGATCGTGCGCGGCTGGCGAGCCGGCGACTACTCCCGGTACGGGCTGGGGCTGCAGGACGTGCTGCGCGATCTGGTGCAGCCGGTCTGACGCGGAAACGGCCGCCTGCCCGTGCTCGCTTGGGTTTCCGCTCAAGTGCGTCGGTACGATGAGCAGATGGGGGTTCAGAGAAAAATGCGTAGTTTTGTTCGTACCGGCTCGGTTTTGCTGCTTGCTTTCGCGTTGACGCGCTGCGCCGCTGAGCAGGCCGAGCCGATCGCGAGTGATGCGCCGACGGCGTCGCAGGCACCGTCTGCGGCTGCTGAAGCGGCCGAACCTGTCGCGGAGACGCCAGAGTGCGCGACGGCCCTCGCCGCCGCGGCGTACTCAGATTTCGAAAGCTCCGGGCTGGAATTGCGCGAGTATCAGGGCTGGCGAACGGACATCCAGTTCATGGCTGACGACGGTGGCATAACCTGCACCTGGCAGGGGCAGGGCGATGTGGTCGTTATCTTCGGGCAACTCGCATTGACTGCCGCCGAGTGGGAATCCCGGAAGGCTGAGCTGAACGCGACTGGCTACCTCAAAGAGGCCACCCCGGGCGAGGGCTATTTCAACGAACCGGACACTGACCCGAACTACGTAGATGGCGGTTTCGTCTATCGCGACGGCAATCTCTTCTATGTGAGCTACCCGGCCTTGACCCAATGGGTTCCCGCGCTCGTAGGTACGTAGAGGCCAATCGACCATTCCGGTCTATTGCAGCAGGTGTAGGCAGCAGCATCCAAATATGTGGGGAAACATTGCGGAACCTAGGCATTCTGGCCGTCGTTACAGTGTCAGTTTTGTTGACAGGCTGTGCTTCTAGGCCTACGACGGTCAATCAAGCCGATCCATCGAGGCAATCATCGGCGGGCGAAAGTTCCGTTCCGGTATCGCTGCCAGCCTCACGGTTAGGCCTGACGTGTGATGACGTGCTGCCTTCTGCGCTAGTGGGAGGTGTGCTCAACACGACGACGGTTACGACAGACCTGATGATTCGACCGCAATCGGCAGCGCCGTTGGCATACGCCGTGAGTCAGCTCGGTGGAGTCTCCTGCTTGGCGAGCGGCGAAGTCGTGGCGGACACTTATGTGAGTGTTGAGGTGCTGCCCGATGCATCCGCGCAATGGACTGACTACATTGCCAAGAACCCGGACGTCGTGTCTGGGCTGGATGCGGTCTACGGCGATGCCTCCAACGTGGCCTGCTTCAACATCGGCGGGTCATTCTCCTGCTCAGTGAATATTCTCGTCGGCCAGAATTGGATCGACGTGTATGCGCAGGGCTTGAATGTGGAACCGAGTGCGAGCAACGAAGCGGTTGTTGAGCGCGTGGACCCGCTGATCCTCGACATCGTCAATACCGTGAAGAACACTCCGGCTCCCGGACCCGCATGGGTTGCTCCGACTTCCACCGGAATGCTTCCGGCTGATTGTTCCGTGTATGCCTCCGCAGATGAATTTCGCGCCGCGTTCGGCAGTACCGGGGAAATTTTGATTAGCGGGGATAGCGACGGCGACGGTTGGGGCATCGACAACGCGGGCTGGGCGATGACCGGAGGTGACCGTTGCGTCTGGGCTCCCGAAAGCACTGGACAAACATGGCCATTCGTCGTAACGGCGCTGCCCGGCGGGGAATGGGCCTTTGATACGTCCGCCCGTTTGATGGCAGCAGGGGGCGGAGTCAGCGCAGTGGCTCAGGGAAGCACTGATATTGACCGCGCGACCTTTGGGTGCCACGTGTATTCCGAGTTCTGCACTTTGGATACAGTAATTGCCGGCAATTGGGTTCAGTTCAGTGCTGAGAAAGAAATACTTGGCACCGAGCATGACGTGCAGACACTGCTAATCAGCATTGCTGAACGCGCGGTGGGACGTTTCTCCTCCTAGTCAAGGACGCCCCTGAGTAAATGACCAGGCGCACTCACTGACGTCGAAAGGCGGAACGCGCGGTTGTTGGCGGGAGCCGGCGGCATCCGCCTCAGTGTTTGCGCTGATCGACGCGAAGCGGGCGCACGAGAGGAGACGCGGCGCGCTGCCAGCCTCGCGTCTGCTGCGGGTGGGGCCGATCGTGCGCGCCTGGCCAGCGGGCGACTACTCACGGTTCGGGCTGGGACTGCAGGACGTGCTGCGAGATCTGGTCCAGCCGGTCTGACTTCTCCGTAGTCAGTATGCAATGCCGTCGCTGGGCCAATGTACCGCTTTGTGATAACGCCGACCGAAAATAGGGCCAGTATCGCCGTTATTGCATTGACCGCTTGAAACTGCCGGCACTATTGGCCCTGTTTTGGGTCGGCGTCAACACTTTGGTCGATAGGAGACGTTCCCGTGTAGCCCCTGGGATCTGCACTGTCGACGCAGCTTGCCCTGCTCAACCGCCGCGGCCTGCGCGGGGTCTCGCTCGGCGAAGACCCAGCCCGGGCGTCAATCAGCGCGCGCGCAGTCTGCCTCACTCGCGCGTTCAATGTCCCCGTTCTGGGGCGAACGGTGAGCGCTGCTGCTGATAAGCTGATGAGCTGAGGCCAGCCCCTCACGACTGGGACGGCACTATGACTTTCCATACGCTCGCCAATCGACGACGCATTGCCATCGCCGTGGCCACCACTCTGAGCCTCTCCCTTGCCCTCGCCGGAACAGCGGCCTCCGCCGCGCCGCGAACGGCCGATAGCCCGGAACCGACGGCCACGTTCTTCAATGAGGAGACTTTCACTTCGGCGGAGTTGCTCGGTGCGACACCAGCGCCCGAAGCCCGGGGCTTCGCCGTGGACGAAGCGGTCACGGCTTCGGCCTTCGTGCAAGCAAATCATGTCATCGATGTGGCAGTCGTTGTTCCGTCCGATGTCTCCGAAACTACGAGTTTCATGTCGGACTCGGACGTCGACAGCCTCGTGAGCCAGACCGCCGCTTATTGGAAAGTCGAGTCCAACAATCAGGTCGTTTCGCTTACGCGCGACGCGGCAATCATCCGCTATTCCAGTGCATTCTCGTGCAGTGATCCATACAACGCTTGGGACGAAGCGGCCACGGCTTTCGGCCGCAACTTCAACGCGTACCTGACGACGTCGTCTCGCCACCTGTTGGTGCTCACCCCGGTCAGTTGCGGCGAGGGCGGTGTCGGAAGCGTTGGCACCGGCAACAATTCCGCGGTCGGTGCGGCGAACGGCGGTTTGGTGTGGACGTCCGTTGGCCCCAACGCCCTTGACGTCGTCACGCACGAATTTGGTCACAATCTCGGGTTGCAGCATTCGAACACCCTTTTCTGCACCGACCCGTCTATTTCCGAGGGTCACTTCACCGTTCCCGGATCGGCTCCCCAAGGCTGTGCCGATGAGGAGTACGGCGACGCCTACGACGTGATGGGAGCGGCCTGGTCGGTGGGGTCGCAGACGAATGAACGACCTACGGCTCTCAATGTGACGCACAAGCGGCTCCTGAGCGCCCTGACCTCCGGCGAGATGCGGAGCATCGCCCTTCCCTCCGGTCGGGCGAGCTACAACGTCACCACGACACTCGCATCCACGGGCACCAGCGGCCAGCGAGCTTTGCGCGTCACCGACCCGGGCACGGGAGCGATCTACTACGTGGACTACCGTGGCGGCGGGGGAAGCGACTCTTCCTCGCTTTATGCCAGGGGGCGGCTCGACACCCTGGGCGTCAATCTGGGTGTGCGTGTTCTCACCCAGCGGCCCAACGGGGAGTCGATCCTGCTTCCCATTCCCGGCGAGAATAAGACCAAGCTCTACATGATTGCGGGTGAACAGATGCTTACCGGCTCGCGCGGCGTATCTGTGGCGGTCGAGAGTATTCAAGGCGGCATCGCCACCGTGACCATTAACGTGTCTCAGCCGGCGGCCGTAGAACGTCTGGCCGGCGCCGGACGCTTTGAAACGTCGGCAGCAATCTCCAGCGCCAACTTCGCTCCAGGGGTGGCCGTGGCCTACGTTACTAGCGGCCTGAACTTCCCCGACGCACTATCTGGCGCGTCAGTGGCCGGATCCGCGGATGCACCTATTTTGCTCGTGGAGGCCACGAGCGTCCCGGGAGCCATCCAGTCCGAACTCTTCCGGCTCAAGCCACAGCGGATCGTTGTGCTCGGGGGCACGGCGGTGATTACCAACTCCGTGGAGAGTGCACTCGATTCGTACACGGAAGGAACGGTGACCCGGCTCTCGGGCGCCGACCGATACGCGACCTCGGCCGCAATCTCTGCGAGCAGTTTTGCTCCAGGTGTGCCCGTCGCCTACGTGGCCAATGGTCTGAATTTTCCGGATGCGCTTTCGGGCGCGGCCGCCGCTGGAACCGTCAACTCCCCGGTGCTGCTTGTGAAGGCCGCGAGCATTCCGGACGACATCGGAATCGAACTTGACCGGTTACAGCCGCAGCGCATCGTGGTTCTCGGTGGTACGGCCGCAATTTCCGAGGAACTTGAGAATGCACTGGTCGGGTACGCTGCTGGTGGCGTGACCCGGCTGTCGGGCGCTGATCGCTTTGATACATCCGCGATGATCTCGCAGTCGAGCTTTCCTGCCGACGTTGACGTCGTCTACGTTGCCAATGGCTTGAACTTTCCCGATGCTCTCTCAGGCGCGGCTGTGGCCAGTTCCAAAAATGCGCCGGTGCTGCTCGTGCAGTCGAGCAGCATCCCAACCGTCATTCAGGCCGAACTCCGGCGTCTGAACCCGGCGCGAATCGTCATCCTGGGTGGAATGAATGTTCTCTCAGACTCGGTGAGTGTGCAGTTGGCCGGATTCGTGCGCTAACTGCGGAACATGAATGGTCACGTCCAATCGAGCGGCCGCGCTGTCCCTCCGTGTACGGGGCTTGCTGCGGAACGGTCGATCGTGACCCCACTGCGGGCTCAACCTGCGGATGCAACTCCACCAGCCGCTACATCTCGGTCCAGAGTGAGTACCGGGCTTCGAACTCGCTGCCGGCGTTGAGGGTGCCGATGATGGTGGTGCGGCCGAGTCAGGCCGCGCCGGTGGCCCCGAGAGACGCTAGGGGTGGGGCTGAACGTGCGCGGCTGGCGGGCCGGCGATTACTCCCGGTTTAGGTTGGGGCTGCAGGCCGTGATGCGCGATCTGGTGCAGCCGGTCTGATTTGCGGGTGGCGGCATCATCGGGCGCACGACGATTTCGGCAGGCTTGACCAGCGGCCTTGGGGCTACGGGGCGTCGGGGGCCGGCTTGTGCGGCAGGGCGCTGCGCCAGCTCAGGCCCTGCGCGGCCTTGACCGAACAGATCACCAGCAGCAGCCAGCCGAACTCGAACAGAATCGTGCTCTCCGCCGCGCTGGTCACCAGCAGGGTGACGAGCATGAGCGGCGCCCAGACGTAGGCCAGCGAGCGCTTGTTGGAGGCGAGCAGCCAGGAGCGCACAAAGGCCAGCAGCACGAGGGCGAGAAAAGCGAGAAAGCCGATCAATCCAACCTGAAAGTACACGTCCAGGTAGGCGTTGAGGCCGGTCTGGTGCATCCGTCCGGTGGTGAATTCGAGCCAGCCGTAGGGTGTGACGTCCTGCGGCCAGAATCCGGCCCAGCCCCAGCCCTCAAGCGGATGCAGCTCCACCAGCCGCCACATCTCCCTCCAGAGCGAGGATCGTGTTTCGAACTCGCTGCCCGCGTTGAGGGTGTCGATGATGGCCGTGCGACCGAGCCAGGCCGCGCCGGCGGCGACGAGGGCCGCGCTCAGGAGGCCGAGCTGCAGCATCCGTCTGCCGGCAACGGGGGTGCGACGCAACCGGTAGAGCGCCAGCGCTGCGACGGTGACGCAGATCGCGACGACGACCACGACGGGAGAGCGGGTGAGTACCAGGCAGATGCCGGCCAGCCACATCGAGCCGAGGCCGAGGCTGCGCGGAATCGAGCGGGCGCGCAGCTCGACGTAGAAGGTGACGGCGGCGATGAGCGCGATGAGTCCGAAGACGTTGCGGGAGCCGAAGATGCCCTGGATCGGGCCGAGCTGGTCGATATCGCCGACCACGTCGAGAAAGGCGATCGGCAGGTCGAGCAGCAGGCCGGAGAGCACTTCGAGCACGATTGAGAGGCCGAGCAGCACGCGCAGCACGTCGCCGATGGCGCGCACCACCTGAAAGGTGTCGCGCACGAGGGCCACGTAGATGGCGAGGAATCCGACGGTGACCTGGTAGCTGACGCCGATGATGGTCGAGGCTGTGTAGCCGCTCCACACGCCGGAGAGCGCGCACCAGGCCACGAATACGATGATCGAGATGGGCAGCAGGCCGTGCCACTCCACGATGGGGCGGCGGGCGAGCAGGGAGAGCACGGCGAGAACGACCAGGCCGCCGAGAATGCCGATGAGGCCGGCCCAGCCCATGACGCTGCGCAGCAGATGGGTGCTGAATGCGGTCGCCAGAATAATGAGCGTGAGTGCGGCCGCGAATTTCGGCGACGCGAACACCCGGCGCAGGTCCTCGGGCAGGGTGGTCATCCTCTAATTTACCGCGCGCAGGTCACGGCATCGGCCGGGGCGCGTGCTGCTGCCGTTTGGTGACGACAGCGAGCACGATGAGAATCACCCAGCCGCTCTCGATCAGCATTCGGCTCTCGGCCACGCTCTGCGCAATCAGCGCGGCGAGCAGCAGCAGGGGCAGCAGCGCGGAGACGGCGAAGGGTTCGGTGTCCTCGATGCCGAGGCGCGGCCGGTCGACGGCGAGAAACCAGGCCCGCCACAGGGTCGAGAAGACCAGTGCGGCGAACAGAATCACGCCGACGATGCCGAGCTGCAGCCACACGTCGAGCCAAGCGTTGTGCGCCTGCAGGTAGGTGACGCCCTTGCGCACGGCGAGGTCGTTGAACGGTTCCACCCACGGCACCCAGTAGCTCACCCAGCCCCAGCCGAAGACGGGGCGTTCCTGGGCGAGATTGGTGACGCTGGCCCAGATGTCGAAGCGACCGGTGAGATCCTCGCTGCGGCCGAGCAGCCCGAACAGCTGCGACGAGAACAGCGCGAGGGCCGCTGCCACCGCCAGAACGGATGCCGCGGCCACGAGATACAGCGGCCGCCGGTGCTGGTCGTGCAGTCGTCGGGCCCAGAGGGCGAACAACAGGGCTGCGACGACGGCGACCAGCGAGACGGTGACCGTGGCGGAGCGGGTGAGCAGCAGCATCCCGACGGCCAGGCCCAGCCAGACCAGGCCGGCGCCGCGCTTGACGAGGCGGGCTCTCAGTTGCACGATGAAGACGATGATGGCGGTCAACGCGATGAATCCGAGCAGGTTGCGGTTGGCGACGATGCCCTCGATGGGGCCGCCATTTAAGAGCAGGCCGCGGCTCCAGTAGAAGGCGCCTGGCACGTCGTCGGTGCCGTAGTCAACGAAGAACGGCAGTACCGGATTTCGGATGACGACGGCGACGAAAAGCTCGAATACGAGGCTCAGCGCGAGTACCCAGCGCAGGGCGCCCGCCAGGGTGCGCAGCAGCTCCGGCCAGGTGAGGGTCACGGCCAGGAACAGGGCGGCGAGGGTCGTGATGAGTTGCAGCGTGATTCCCAGAGCGGATGCCCCCGGGTAATACGACCACGCGATCGACAGGGTGGCCAGCAGCAGGAACGCGGTGATGGTCTTCGGAAACTTGCGCCAGTTCAGCGCGGGGGCGAGGGCAGCTTGGTAGGTGTTGCCGCGGGCGATGTCGCGGTCGGTGGGGGTGTCGTCCTGGGCTGGTGGGGGCGCTACGGTCGTTGAAATCGCGGCTGCGCCGTCGGCCTGTACCGGGACCGAGGCTTCCGTGCCAGCGTGTGAGGAGACTGCGGACGCGTTTGCGGGGGCTGCGTTTAGGCGGGTGGCTGTGGCTGCGTTGGCGGTTGCCCGGCGGCGGGCGTTGTGGCGCTGGGTGTTCAGGCCGATCACGCTGCCGATGACCACGATCACGGCGATGGCGCCGAAGCCCCACCAGCCGCCGAGGTTGCGCCAGAACTGGCCGGCCAGAACGGTGAACCAGACGAAGGTCGCGAAGAGTCGAATGACGAGGCGACTCTGCACGGCGGACATGGTTTCAGATTACCGGTGTTGCGCGCCAGGTCACGCGAGAGCGCAAAAAGTGCCCGATTGGAGGGCTCAATCGGGCACTTTTTGCGCTCTCGCGGAACGAGGGGGACGAGGGGGACGAGGGGACGCGGCTACTCGGCGTGGCCCTCGGCGAGGTAGGCGAGGCGGCGCAGGGTCTCCGAGTTGCGGTAGCGGATGGCCAGATCGCTCAGGGTGGTGGGAACCAGGCGTGCCGGGCCGGCGACGACGTCTTCGGTCATGCGCACGAGGCATCCGTTTGGGTGATCTTGAACGTCGATCGACACGTGCGCCTCGCCAATCGGCCAGCCGCGGGCCTTCAGCATGGCGTGGCGGGGCGCCTGCCATTCGAGCACGGAGGTGGTGTCGTCGAGCAGGGCCGGCCAGACTCCGACCGAGTGGTGCAGACGGCTGCCGACCGCGGGCCAGATCGCGTCGACGTCGCGCATGCGGCTCGCACCGACGACCCAGGTGGGGTAGAGCCATCCGTTTTCGAGCACAGCAAAGACCTGCTCGGGAGTGCAGCGGAATTTTCGAAAGTTCACAGCCATCGGGTCTCCTTCGGTTTGTCGCGAGAGCGCAAAAAGTGCCCGATTGGAGTGCCCAATCGGGCACTTTTTGCGCTCTCGCGGGCTGTTAAGGGGAGAGGTCGGGGGGCGTCGTGATGTTGTACTCGTGGCGGAGGGCGCTGAGGGCGGCGCGGTAGCCGCACATGCCGTGCACGCCCGGGCCCGGAGACGTTGACGAGGAGCACAGGTAGACGCCGGGCAACGGGGTGTGCCACGGGTCGCGCGAGAGCACCGGACGGCGGAGCAGCTGCGGGAGGCTGATGGCGCCGGCCGCGATGTCACCGCCGATGTGGTTGGGATTGTGGTTCTGCATCTGCGCGGCGGTCTGGCTGGCCGAGGCCAGAATGGTGTCGCGAAACCCGGGGGCGAAGCGCTCGATCTGCCGCGTGATCTGCTCGGTTTGGTCGATGGTGGACCCAGCCGGCACGTGTGTGTAGGCCCAGAGCACGTGCTTGCCGGCGGGAGCGCGGGTGGCGTCGAGGATGCTCGGCTGCGCGGCGAGCACGTAGGGGGAGTCGGCGTGCCGGCCGCGGGCGACGGCGTTTTCGGCGCGGGCCTGGTCGGCGCGAGTGCCGCCGACGTGCAGGGTCGGCGCTCGCCGCAGGTCCGCGGCGGTCCAGGGCACCGGTTCGGAGAGAGCGAAGTCCACCTTGGCGACGGCGTTTCCGTAGCGAAACCGTGTCATGGCGGCCGCGTAGCGGTCGGGAAGGGCGCCGGCGGCGAGGCCCACGAGGGCGCGGGGGGTCACGTCGAGCAGCGTCACGCGTGCCGGCGGCAGCTCTCGGAGACTTACGATGTCGGCATCCGTTATTATTTCGCCGCCGTGCGCGAGCAGATCGTCGGCGAGGGCGCGCACGATGGCACCGCTGCCGCCGGTAGGAATCGGCCAGCCGCCGGCGTGCGCGTGCGCCGCGAGCGTCAGCCCGGCACCGGCGGTCGACGGGCTCGGCAGCCGCCCGATCGAGTGCGCAAACGTGCCGGTGAGCAGCGCCGGCGCGGTTTCCCCGGTGAAACGCCAGTTCCACGCCGGGCTGCCCTGCTCCAGGGTGCGCAGCCCGAAGCGGGCCAGCGTGAGCGGATGCCGCGGCACGCGCAACAGCGCATCCCCGGTCAGCTCGGCGATGGCTCCGATCTGGTCGACGAGCGGCCCGAGCAGGTTCAGCCAGGCCGGGCCGTCACTGCCGAGGCCGGCGGCGGTGCGTTCGATGTCGTGCCAGGCCACGCCGGCCCGGCCGCCGGGCAGCGGGTGCCCATAGGAGATCTCCGGAACCCTGAGTTCGATGCGATCCTTGAGGCCGAATTTTTGAAAGAACTCGGAGGCCAGCGCGAGCGGGTGCACGGCGCTCCCCACATCGTGGTGAAACCCGGGCAGGGTGAGCTCGGCGGTCGCCGCCCCGCCGCCGATCTGAGGATTGCGCTCGTAGACCCGCACTTTGAGCCCGGCGCGGGCGAGCGTGACCGCCCCGGCGAGTCCGTTCGGGCCGGATCCGACGACGATCGCGTCGAGCTCCTGGTCGGTCGTCACGCCGGTCCGTGCACGTCAAGTCTCATTCCGACACCGTAGCCCGAGTCGGGCGGACACACACCCCGCGCGGGCATCCGCTCGCGTAGCTAACGCCGGTAAATTTGCGACACGCCGTTTCAAACGGATGCCCCGCGCGGCGTGTCGCAAAATTCTGCCGGTTCTACGTGCGGCGGCCCGGCGGCGCGACTCAGACGAACGCGGCCTGGCCCGTGATGGTGCGGCCCACGATGAGGGTGTTCATCTCCTGGGTGCCCTCGTAGGAGTAGATGGCCTCGGCGTCGGCGAAGTGCCGGGCCACGTTGTACTCGAGGGCGACTCCGTTGCCGCCGAACAGCTCCCGGCACCAGGCCACGGTCTCGCGCATACGGCTGGTCGTGTAGGCCTTGGTCAATGCGGAGTGCTCGTCGCGCTGCACGCCCTGATCCTGCAGCTGCGACACCCGCACCACCATGCCGAGGCTGGCCGTAATGTTGCCGAGGCTCTTGACCAGCAGGTCCTGGACGAGTTGGTGCCCGCCGATGGCCTTGCCGAACTGCACGCGTTCGTGTGCGTAGGCGACGGCCGCGTCGTAGGCGCCGATGGCATTGCCGACGGCCGCCCAGGACACCTCGGCGCGGGTGGCCCGCAGTACTTTCGCGGTGTCCTTGAACGAGTTGGCGTTCTGCAGGCGCAGACTTTCGGGAACGATCACGTCGGTCAGCACGATGTCGGCGTTCTGCACCGCGCGCAGGCTGATCTTGCCCTCGATTTTGGTAGCCGTGTATCCGGCGGTGTCGGTAGGAACGATGAAGCCCTTCACCTGGTTGTCGGCCGTGTCCTTGGCCCAGATAATGGTCACGTCGCTGAAGGTGGCGTTGCCGATCCAGCGTTTGGCGCCGTTCAGGGTCCAGCTGTCGCCGTTGCGGGTCGCGGTGGTGCGGAGGCCCTGCGCTGCGTCGGAGCCGCTCAACGGCTCGGTCAGCCCGAACGCCCCGACGATCTCGCCGGACGCCAGGCGCGGAATCCACTCGGCGCGTTGCTCGTCCGAGCCGCACGCTTCAAGGGTGCCCGCGGCGAGACCGTTCTGCACACCGACAAAGGTGGCGACGGATGCATCCACTCGCGCCAGTTCCAACGCCACGAAGCCGCGGAACACCGCCGAATTCTCAAACGGTTTCGTCGATTCCCAGCCGAAGGAGTACATGCCGAGCTCGGCGAGCGGCTTGATGACTTGGGTGGGAAATTCGGCGCGATCCCAGCATCCGTTTGCGATCGGCCGCACCTCCTTTTCGAGGTAGGCGCGCAGCTTCAAGATGGCGGTTTGCTCGGGCTCGGTGAGCAGGTCTTCGTAGCCGAAGAAGTCGCTGCCGAGTAGTTCAAAGGTCATGGTTGCTCCGTTGCATAGACTGCGGCCGACAGGCGACCGGTGAATTGCCGCCAGCCTAGGGGGCTTGTCTGAGCGCCCCAACCCGGTTGGTAGTTTGGTCTAAACAGTTGTAGAAGGAGCCGAACATGTTTGTGGGCATCACCAACACCCCGCGCAATTACGCCTGGGGTTCCACTCGCGCTATCGCTGACCTGCTCGGCCGCACGGCGTCGGGCGGGCCGGAGGCCGAACTGTGGTTGGGAGCCCACGCCGGGTCGCCGTCGGTGATCGAGGATCCGGCGCTGGTCGGCGGTTTTTCGGACCTCGCCGAGTGGATCGCGGCGGCGCCGGAGGTAGCACTCGGCGCTGATTGGGCCAGTCGAGAAGCGGATGCGGCCCCACGCCTCCCGTTTCTGCTCAAGATTCTCGCGGCCGGGCGCCCGCTGTCGCTGCAGGCGCACCCGACCAGCGCGCAGGCCTGCGCCGGGTTCGAGCTTGAGAACGAGGCGGGTGTGGCCATCGACGCCGGCAATCGCAATTACCGCGACCCGTTCCACAAGCCCGAGCTGATCTTTGCGCTCAGCGACACCTTCGAAGCGCTCTGCGGTTTTCGGCCGCTCGCCGAGGTGCGCGGAATCATCGCCGAGTTGCGGCTGCTCGATCTCGCGACCGAGGATTCGCAGGCCGCGATCATCGACCTGCTCGAGAGCCACCTGACCCGGGGCCTGCCCGACACCGTCGACTGGCTGCTGCGCGACGGTCGCGGCGGCGACTCCGGCGAGGTGGAATGGCTGGTCGAACGGGTGGTGGCGCTCGCCGACCACGCCGCATTCCTGGCCGAGGGCGGAGCGGCCATCGGCTATGCGCGAGAGCTCGCGACGGTGCGCGCGCTCGCCGCCGAGTATCCCGGCGACCCCGGAATCGTGCTGGCCCTGCTGCTGAACCGGGTCTCCCTGCAGCGCGGCGAGGTGATGTATCTGCCGGCCGGCAATATCCACGCGTATCTGTCCGGGCTGGGCGTCGAACTCATGGCCGCCTCGGACAACGTGCTGCGCGGCGGACTGACGCCCAAACACATCGACGTCGAGGAGCTGCTCTTGGTGCTCGACTTCACTCCGGCGCCCTCGCCGTACCTCGCGCCGATCGTCGACACGCCCGGGGTCTCGCTGTATCGTCCGGACGTGCCCGACTTCGAGCTCGTGCACATTGAAGCGGATGCCGATGCGTCGTCGTCGTCGCCCGTCACGATGCGACAGATCACCCTCACCGGCCCGGCCATCGCCATCTGCACGGCCGGCGGATTTCTGGTGGCTGGTGCCGCGTCGTCGCGGCCGCTGAAGCGCGGCCAGGCCGTCTACGTCACGCCCGACGAGGGCACGCTGACCTTCGCCGGAACCGGCGAGATCTTTCTCGCAACGACGGGCGCGTAACGCGGGCCTCCCAGAACCTCACCAGATAACTCGCCTAACCTCCAACTGGAGAAGATGCGGGAGGGCATCCGGAACTGACGGGAACCGCACACGATGCCGCGTACGCACGAACTGATCGAGGTCAAACGTCGCCTGATGAGCCCGAGAGCGCTTCAAGTGGCCAAGATTTGTATTGCAGTGGCCGTTGCCTGGTCGCTCGCACCGCTCATGCCGGGTACCGCCAAGGATTTTCCCTACTACGCCCCGTTAGGCGCGCTGTTGAGCATGCAGCCCACGCTCATGCGATCGCTCCGCAGCGCAGCCCAAACTCTGGCCGGGGTGCTCATCGGCATCGGGCTGGCCGCCATCGTTCTCATTGTGAGTGACCCCAACGTCTGGACTCTCGCGTTCGTTGTCGGCCTCGGCACCCTGGTCGGTGGAATGAAGTGGATGGGCGTGGGTGGCGAGTACGTGCCCATCACCGCCCTGTTCGTGCTGATCATCGGCGGGCCAGAGGCCGACGGCTATTCGATCGGCTACGCAACCCAGTTGTGCCTGGGAATTATCGTCGGCCTGGGCGTCAATTTGCTGATCCTGCCGCCCCTCACCATTGGGCCTGCGCGGGAACGCATGCTGGGATTTCGGAGAACCCTCTCGAAACACCTCACCGAGATCGGCGAAGCCGTGCTGGAGCGGTCGCCGCCGGCTCGCGAAGACTGGGCCACGCACGGCGAGATGCTCGATGCGGCAGCCCGGAACGTGCGCACGGCCGTGCAGGCGGCCGAGGAGAGCCGCAAGGGCAATCCCCGCGCGTGGTTCACTCGGGGAAACCTCGACGCCGACTACGACGCGCTGGTTGCACTGGAGAACGTTACGTTTCACATTCGCAACCTCACCGAGGTTCTAGCCGGCATGGTGTGGGGCAAGCCGATCCCGCTCGAGTCGCCGCAAAATCTTCGCCCCGTTCTGCAGGAGGCACTGAGTGCGGTTGCCGGGGCGATCAGCGTCGGAGTCGACGACCCGCGACAGCCCCAGCTTCTGGACCAGGCTGCTGTGGCGGTCGGGGAGATCCTGCGCACAATGCAGCAAGAAATAGGGGCAGGAGCTGCTTCGTTGAGTCCCACCGCCGCCATCGTGATCGATCTCCAACGAATTCTGGTGGCCCTGCGACCTTCTCTCCAGGAGGCGCCGGCATCCGCCGCTTCGTGATTTCGCGGTGCGCGGGGGCTGCAGCGTTAGCCGGCCTTGCGGGGGCCGAAGGCCCGCCGGTAGGCGGTGGGAGTGGTCTGCAGAATCTGCAGAAAATGATGGCGCATCACGGCCGCCCCGCCGAAGCCGGTGTCGATGGCGATCTCCTCGAGGCTGCTTGAGGAGTCCTCGAGCAGTTCCTGCGCCCGAAGCAGCCGCTGCCGGTTGAGCCAGCGGGTCGGCGTGGTGCCGATTTCGGCGCGAAACCGGCGGGCGAAGGTGCGCGGCGACATGAGCGACTTGCGGGCGAGTAGATCGACGGGCAATTCCTGGCCGAGGTGGCGCAGCATCCACTCGGTGACGGCGGCGAAGGATTCGTCCTGGCAGTCGACGACCGATGCTTCGATGTACTGGGACTGGCCGCCATCGCGCTGCGGCGGCACGACCATGCGGCGTGCGATCACGTTCGCGACGGTCGCGCCCAGTTCCTTGCGCACGATGTGCAGCGCGGCGTCAATGCCGGCGGCTGTGCCGGCTCCGGTGACGACGTGATTGTCTTCCACAAACAGGACGTCGGGGTCGACGGTTGTATTCGGGCAGGCCCGGGCGAGGGCCTCGGTGTACATCCAATGGGTCGTACTGCGGCGCCCATCGAGGATGCCGGCCTCGGCCAGCACGAACGCGCCGCTGCACACGCTGAGCACCCAGGCACCGCGAGCCTCGGCGTCGCGCACGACCTGCAGCACGCGCGGGTCGATTGCCGCTCCGATAGCGTAGGCCGGGATTGCGATGAGGTCGGCGTCAGCGGCGGCGGCGAGGTCGTCGTGCACGACGATGTCGAAGCCGATCTTGGTGCGGATCGGGCCGGGTTCGGCGGCGACGACGTGAAAGTCGAACGCCGGCCCGCCGTGCACGCTGCGGTCGATGCCGAACACCTCGCAGATGACGCCGAATTCGAACGGCGCCAGACCGGGGAGGGTGACGCAGACGATTTTCTGAAGCATGGGCATCCGTTCTGCTGAGGCTGGACATGGCAGAAATGTGTCGAACAACGTCAACTGTGCCACTCGCGGCAGAAAAGCACAATACATAGAGTTTCTGCCATGTTCATTCTTATTTTTCTCCTCACAGTCCTCGCGATCGCCGGTGTTGTGGCCACGATTCGCTCTTCCGGGCGCGACGGTTACGGTCGCCAAGGCGTCCGAGCAACCGACGACGATGACGCACTGATTCGCTGGCGCTAGCCTGAAGCGGTGGCACATCGGTGTCACCGTGAACGAGCGGGGCAGTATGGCGTGGTTGGTAACCGGCGGAGCGGGCTATATCGGATCCCATGTGGTGCGCGCTTTCCAGGCTGAAGGGCTCGACGTGGTTGTGCTCGACGACCTCTCGAGTGGCCACGAATCTTTCGTGCCGGCCACAGTGCCCTTCGTGCGGGGCAGCGTGCTCGACGGCGATCTGCTCGTGCACACCTTTCGCGAGCACGACGTGCACGGCGTCGTCCACGTCGCTGGATTCAAGTACGCCGGCGTCTCGGTGCAACGCCCCCTGCACACCTACGAACAGAACGTCACCGCGACGGCCACGCTGCTCGCCGCCATGGATGGGGCGGCGATCGACCGCATCGTGTTCTCCTCGAGCGCTGCGGTCTACGGCACGCCGCACACCGACCTCGTCACCGAAAGCACCGCGAAAAGCCCGGAATCGCCCTACGGCGAATCCAAACTGATTGGCGAGTGGCTGCTGCGCGACCAAGGCGTAGCGACCGGCCTGCGGCACACCTCGCTGCGCTACTTCAATGTCGTCGGCTCGGGCGACCTCAGCCTGAGCGACACCAGCCCGCATAATCTCTTTCCGCTCGTCTTTGCGGCGCTGCTCGAGGGTCGCACCCCGCGCATCAACGGCGACGACTATGCCACGCCGGACGGCACCTGCGTGCGCGACTACATTCACGTCGCCGATCTGGCCCTCTCGCACGTCGCCGCGGCACGCCGGCTCGACGCCAACGAGGCGATCGAGCCGGTCTACAACCTCGGCAGCGGCGACGGCGTCTCGGTCGGCGAGATCATGGCGACCGTGCGTCGGGTCACCGGCATCGACTTCGTTCCGGAGCTCGGACCGCGACGCGTGGGCGACCCCGATCGCATCGTCGCGTCTGGCGCGCTCGCGGCCCGCGACCTGCGCTGGAGCATGCGCCACACCCTCGAGCAGATGGTGCAGAGCGCCTGGGACTCATCACGCGCGGCCGTTCATTGAGGGTCGACACGCCGCTGAGGGCGCATATTGTGCTGTGTTCGCAACGTTCAGACGCCCCCCAAATGGCCGAATTTGTCGCCGTGGGCGCGTCGCAACTCTCTAGCCCATATTGAGGGTTTACGATTCGCGACTTGACGATATCGAATTACACGGGTGTAATTAGGTGCGGCACTGATTGGTGCGGATCGAGCGCGGGGAGACGATATGGCATTACCTGACTATCGTTCCGGAGTACCAGAGGACTGGTTCGTTGACCCCGTCACCCTCGGTGTTCCGGGAGTACGACAAGACCACGGCGACGAGAACCTATTGGCCTGGCAGGCCGACTCCCTCTGCGCGCAGACCGACCCCGAGGCATTCTTCCCCGAAAAGGGCGGCTCCACCCGCGACGCCAAGAAGATTTGCTCCGGTTGCGAGGTACGCAGCGAATGCCTCGAATACGCGCTCAGCAATGACGAGCGGTTCGGTATCTGGGGTGGGCTGTCCGAGCGCGAACGGCGCAAACTGCGCAAGCGCGCCTAACCCGTTCCGCGCAGTTTTTAAGCGGATGCTGTCGGCTGGCTCGGTCCGGGCGCAGCTTTCTCGGCCCTGACGCGGTTGGCAGCGAGCCAGGTTTCGGCCGCGCTAGGCCCGGGGGAAGCGGAAGCGGATGCTGACGCATCCGCTTCGCTATTGCCCGGCCAATATTTGAGGCGCGCCCTCTCGGTTGAGGGGCAGCGACCGATCCCGACCTAGGCTGGTGCTGTTATGCAACCGAGAGTCACCGCCATCCTTGTCGCCCGAAACGGTGCGAAACACCTTGAGCGAACTCTCAAGGCGTTGTCGTTGCAGACCCGCAAACCCGACATTGTGATCACGGTGGACTGCGGATCGAGCGATGCGACGGCCAAGATACTGGCCGATTTCGGGCCGACCCAGTTCATTGCCGCCGATGCCGACCTGAACTTCGGGCAGGCTATTACCGCCGCCGTGCGCGTGACCACGCCGCCCACGCACGACCGGGAGCTGCTCTGGCTGCTCGCCCAGGACAGCGCCCCAGACCCGACCGCCCTCGAAATCCTGGTCGACGCGCTCGAGATTGCGCCGTCCGTTGCGGTGGCCGGGCCCAAGGTGATGGAGTGGATCGCCGGCGAATACATCCACAACTTCGGCGAGTCGATGACGCCGTTTGGCGCGACCGTCACCCTGGTGGAGAGCGAACTGGACCAGGGCCAGCACGACGGATTGAGCGATGTGCTCGCCGTCAGCGCCGGCGGCATGCTCGTACGCCACCAAGTGTGGGAACAGCTGGGTGGTTTCGACCCGGCGCTGCCCACCGTCGACGACTCCCTGGACTTCTGTGTGCGCGTGCGCCTCGCCGGGTATCGCGTCTCGGTGGTGCCGGCCGCACGGGTGGCTTCGGCCGGCGACGGCGTGGCCGGCCCGAACCAGTCCTCCCGCGGGCGGCTGCGCCGCCGCCGGGTGCGAGCCGAACGCTCGGCGCAGCTGCATCGCCGCCTGGTCTACGCGCCGGCCGGAGTGCTCGCCCTGCACTGGTTGACCCTGCTGCCGCTCGCCTTCATCCGCTCGATCGGCCAGCTGCTGCGCAAGGAGCCCGGAGCGATCGTGGGCGAATTCTCGGCCGCATTCGGTGCTGCCTTCAACGGCCTGCGCGTCAGCAGCGCCCGTCGCATGTTTACGAAAACCCGCACCCTCGGCTGGGATGCCATCTCCACCCTGCGCGTTCCGTCGGCCGAAGTTCGCCGGCGGCAGTCACTCAAGCGCGAGGCGAGCCTGTTCGGCCTGCACGGTGAACGCTCCGAAATTCGGTTCTTCTCCGGCGGCGGAGCCTGGACCATGCTCGCCGCCGCGGTGGTCGGCATCGTGATGATGGTGCCGCTGCTTGGCGCCGACACCCTCATCGGTGGTGGGCTGCTGCCGCTGTCGCCCAGCCTGCCCGAACTGTGGGCAAGCGTCGGCTACGGCTGGCGCGACCTCGGACTCGGCTTCGTCGGCGCCGCAGACCCGTTTGCCGCTGTGCTGGCCGTGCTCGGCTCCATCGCGTTCTGGTCGCCGTCCTTTGCCTTCGTGCTGGTCTACGCGCTCGCCTTTCCGCTCGCTGCGGTCGGCGCCTGGATGGCGGCGACCCGCCTGACCGACCGGGGCAGCCTGCGCGCCCTGGCCGCCGCCCTGTGGGTGCTGGCCCCGAGTTTTCTGGCCGCCCTGGCCGACGGCCGCCCGGCCGCCATCCTCGTGCACCTGCTGCTGCCCTGGCTGTTTTTCACCTGGTTCGCGGCCGCGCGCACCTGGTCGTCCTCCGCCTCGGCCGCACTGTTGTTCGCGGCGGTCGTGGCCTGTGCGCCGTCCCTCGCCCCGGCGCTGCTCGTGGCCTGGCTGCTCAGCGTGGCCATTGCCGGTCGCCGGGTAATGCGTTTCATCGGCATTCCGCTTCCGGCGCTCGCCCTCGCGCTTCCGCTCATTGCCGACCAGGGCCTGCGCGGCACCTGGCTGAACCTCGTCGCCGACCCCGGCCTGCCCGTACCGAGCGATCACGCACCGACCCTGCAACTGCTGCTCGGGCTGCCCGGCGGCAGCGGTTGGGCCGGTGTCCTCGATCGGTTCGGAATGCCTGGTCTCGACCCGCAGCTGATCGTGCCCATCCTGCTCGCGCCCATCGCCCTGCTCGCCCTGCTGGCGCTGCTACTGCCGGGCGCCCGGCTCGCGGGTGGCGCATGGCTGGTCGCCCTGCTCGGATTCGGCACCGCCCTCGCCGCCAACCAGCTCGTTCTTGCCGCCATCGGTGCCGAACCGGTGCGGGTGTGGTCGGGCGCCGGGCTTAGCCTGTACTGGCTCGGCCTGGTCGGCGCCCTCCTGATCGGCCTGCGCGCCCTGCGCCGATTTGCGCCGGCGCCCGGGGTCGTCGCCGCGCTGGCCTTGGCCGTCGTAGCGCTGCCGCTTCTGGGCTCCCTGCACCTCGGTACCGCCGCCGTGCGCGAGGGAACCGGCCGAACCCAGCCGGCCTTCGTCGCCGCCGAAGCGCAGATCGATGACCGGGTCGGCACCCTGCACCTCGTTCCGCAGGCCGACGGCGGCCTGCTCGCCACGATCGAGCGCGGTGTCGGCGCCACGCTGAACCAGCAATCCACCCGCGGCAGCACCGACCAAACGCTCAGCGCCCGCGAGAAAGCGCTGGCGGAGCTCGCCGGTAACCTGGCCTCACGCAGCGGGCTGGACACCAGCGCGGATCTGGCCGAATTCGGCATCCGCTTTATCGTGTTGCAGCCGGCCGGCGCTGATGTTCTTGCCGGTGACACCCAGCTGCGCACCGAAACCGCCCTGGACGGCAATGCCGCACTGGCCCCGGTGGGCGACACCGAATTCGGCCGACTGTGGCAGTTCGGCGAAACGGATGCTGCCGGTGGCGTTCCGGCACCGGCTCGCGCCGGCGGCGTCTTCGGCCTGGTCACCCTGCTGATTGCCGTCGCCGTGGTGGGCAGCGCCGTACTGCTGTCGCTGCCGATCGGCGCCGGCCGTGAAGCCGTGCGCCAAGCCAACCGTGATGCGATTCGCCGCGCGGCCAGGGCCAACGCCAAGCCGAAACCGAAACGTACCCGCCGGGGCAAGAGCATGGTCGTTTCCGACCTGGACGCCGATCGAGAACCGCCGCTCGGTACCGATCTAGAGGCCGACCTGGCCATGGACCGGGAAACCGGCGTCGGTACCGGGCTGGAATCGCCCACGGAAGACACTGTGGAGGACGATCATGCCCGCTAGAAGCACTCTCGTCCGCATTGGTGGTCGGGCCGGCCGCGGCGTACTCGGTCTGGTCGGCATCGCCGTCGTTGTCGCTGTCGGCGCGGCCTCGACCCTCGTGACGCTGCCGACCGTTGAGAACGAACCCCGCTCGAGCGAGATCGTGCCGCTGCCGAGCGAGCAGCAACGGGTCTGCCCTGGACCGCTGCTCACCCTCGCCGAGGATTCGACGCAGGCCCAGTCGGCGTCGAGCGTCGGGTCCGCTGCCGCCGTGTATGGCGCTATCGACGCGGCCGGGAGCGACTTTGACCAGATTCGCCCGGACGTCACCGAGATCAGTGCGGTCGACGACTCCAGCAGTCGGCAGCCGCCGCTGTTGCTGACCGTTCCCGTGCAGGATGGCGCCACCGTGCCACCGCTCGTCGCCGGCAGCCAGTCGCAGATCGTCGGCACCGACACCCTGGGCGGGCTCGCCGTCGCGTCCTGCACCGAAGCGGCCAGCGAGAGCTGGCTCGTTGGGGGATCCACCGATATCGGCGGCAGTAGCCTGCTGCTGCTCAGCAACCCGTCGACCGTGCTCGCGACCGTCGACGTCACCGTCTACGGTGAGAGCGGA
The DNA here is from genome assembly GCF_004404045.1 of Cryobacterium sp. Hh11. NCBI lineage: Bacteria > Bacillati > Actinomycetota > Actinomycetes > Micrococcales > Microbacteriaceae > Cryobacterium > Cryobacterium sp. Hh11. Next base: position 52,215 of record NZ_SOHF01000010.1, read on the forward strand.
ATCGTCGACGCGCCCGGCGCCTCCGGCATTCTGGTGCAGCCCGGTGAGCAGCGTGTCATTTCGCTGGCCGGCCTCGCCCCGAACCTGAAATCCCCGGTCGTGCGCGTGTCGTCGCGTGGTGGGCAGGTGGCGGCAGCATTGGAGCAGAGCAGCATCCGGGGGATTGAACCCGGCGGAGTCGAGATCATTGGCGCCACCGCCACGCCGGCACTCAACCAGACAATTGCCGGGGTGCGTGTCACGTCGGCCGTCGCCGCGGACACCGTCACCACCGGCGAGGGTTTCAACGCCGATACCCCGTCGATTCGGGTGTTCGTGCCCGGCACCGAGGCGGCGACCGTGCAGATCGGCGTCACGAGCGCCGACGGGGCTGCTGACGGCACCTCGACCCAGGTAGAGATCGAGCCCGGAGTTGCGACCGAAATTCCGCTGTCGCCGCTGGCCGTGGGCAGTTTCTCGGTGAAATTGCGCTCCGACCAGCCGATCGTCGCGGCCGCCCGCACCTCCAGCGCGGGCGCTGACGGCCGGGACTTCGGTTGGTTCGCGGCCTCGGCACCGCTCGAGGGTTCGTTCACGGTGGCCGTCGCCGAGGGGCCGTCGCCGACCCTGCACCTCGTCAACGGCGGGGGAGCGGATGCTGCGCTCACCCTCACGCCCGACCGCGGCTCTGCCGTCGACCTGCAGATTGACGCCGGGGCGAGCGCGACGGTTCCGCTGCGGAGCGGGGCTCGCTACCTGGTGAGCGGCGGGGAGTCGGTGTGGGCGCTCGTGGACTACTCCGGCGGCGGCTTGCTGTCGTCATTCACCGTGAACCCGCCCGGACCGCTCGCGTCGTCGATCCGCGTCTACACGCACTAGCCGGTTGTCGTTCCGGGGTATTCGGGTCTCTCTACTTGCGTCCGGGGCTCTGCTTGCGTCCGGGGCCTAGGCCCGGAACGTGGGCCTAGTTTATAGACCGGGCCGGCGGAGCGGGCCCGGGCCCCGAACACCGGGTGTCGCCCGGCGCGCGCCTGCCGGCCTTATTGGACCGGGCCCGGGCCTGGAAAGCGGGCCCATGTTCTATCATGGGCCCAGCGACCGGGCCCGGGCCCGGTCGGACGGGTCGGGGCATCCGTTTTGGTACGGCGGGCTTTCGTGGGCACGCAGCTTTCGATGGCAGACTGAACATTCGACTCGTAACCCGCTGGGAGCCGCTAGTGACGATTGACCCTGTGCTTGACCCTGTGCTTGACCCTGTGCTTGACCCGACCGCGCGCGCGGACGTCGCCGTGATCGGCGGATCCGGCCTCTACGAACTCGTCGACCCCGCAACCGCGGTCACGCATCGGATTCCGACGCCGTACGGGTCGGCGTCGGTCACGATCGGCCTGCGCGCGGGTCGCCGCGTCGCTTTTCTGCCCCGGCACGGCAGCGGCCACAGCGTCGCGCCGCACCTGATCAATTACCGGGCCAATCTGTGGGCCCTCGCCTCGATCGGCGTGCGGGCGATCATCTCCTCCTCGGCGGTGGGCGGGGTCACGCCGGAATATCCGCCGGGTCTGCTCGTCGTCACCGACCAGTTCATCGACCGCACGTCGGGCCGCCCCGACACGTTTTACGACCGGGAATCGGTGCAGCACCTTTCCGCCGCGGACCCGTTCGACCCTCAGCTGCGCGGGTACGCCCGGCGCGCGCTCGAGGACCTTGGCGAGAACTTCGCTCCCTCCGGTACGGTCGTGGTCATCCAGGGTCCACGGTTTTCCACCCGGGCAGAGTCCGTCTGGTTCCGTTCGATGGGCGCGCACATTGTCAATATGACCGCGTACCCTGAAATCGTGCTGGCCGGTGAGCTCAACATGGGCACGGTCAACCTCTCCTTCGTGACGGACGCCGACGCGGGACTCGCGCCGACGCCTTTTGCCGTCGAGGTTGGTCCCGTGGTCGATGCCTCCGGTTTCGCCGCTCCTGGCTTGCCTGTGCCCGGCGTGGCCGCTTCGGGCTTGGCCGTGTCCGGGTCACCGGCTTCAGCGTTGTCCGCGCCCGGCGCTTCCGGCGGCCCCGTAACGTCTGGCCCGACCGCGACCAGCGAAACGGATGCCGTCACCGCATCGGTCGTGTTCCGTCGCCTCCGCGAGGCCCAGCCGCGCATCCTCGCGGCGATCGACGGGATCTTGCGCGCCTTGCCGACCGACTTCGCCCCGCGCGAGCTCATCGACCCGGCCCAGGTCGACGCCGTTCTGGCGCGGGCCGTGCTGTCGGATGCCGCGCACGGCGATTCCTCTTCTGCCCTGCTGTCCGCCCCAGCCGGGGATCTGACGTGACGACCGGTCGGTCCGAGCCTCGTCGCAGGCTCCCCGGTGCGTCCTGGCCAACCACCGGGCCTGGTGCCGGTGACCGAGCCCTCGCATGAGCGGCGTCCGTCTGCTGATCACCGGCGGTGCCGGATTCATCGGTTCCGCAATCGTTGAGGCTGCCCTCGCCCGCGGCTACGAGGTGCGCGTGCTGGACTCACTGCGCGCCGACGTGCACGGCCCCGCGGCAGAGTCCACAACCGGTCCGGGCCCGGGCCCGGAAAGTGGGCCCATGATAGAACATGGGCCCCGTTTCCGGGCCCGGGCCCGGAACGTGAGGCCGGCGGGACTGGACCCGCGGGTCGAGTTCGTGCACGGGGACGTGACCGACCCGGTGACCGCAGCCGGCGCCCTCGCCGACATCGACGTGGTCTGTCACCAGGCAGCCAAGGTCGGCCTCGGCGTGGACTTCGCCGACGCCCCCGACTACGTGCACAGCAACGAGGTCGGGACGGCCGTGCTGCTGGCCGCGATGGCCGCGCGGGGCATCCGTCGTCTGGTGTTGGCGTCATCCATGGTCGTCTACGGCGAAGGCAGCTACCGAGGCCCGAACGGCTTCACCCGGCCCGGCCCCCGCTTGGCCAGCGACCTCGATGCCGGACGCTTCGATCCCCGTGACCCGACCACCGGGGAGCCGCTCGAACCCGTTCTGGTCAGCGAATCCGATCCGCTCGACCCGCGCAACGTCTACGCGAGCAGCAAACTCGGCCAGGAATATCTTGCGACCGCGTGGGCCCGCTCGACCGGCGGACGCGTCGCGGCCCTGCGCTACCACAACGTTTACGGGCCGGGCATGCCGCAGAACACGCCCTATGCCGGAGTCGCCTCACTGTTTCGCTCGGCACTCGAGCGTGGCGAGGCTCCCCGCGTGTACGAAGACGGCCGGCAGCGCCGCGACTTCGTGCACGTACGGGACGTCGCCGCGGCCAACATCGCCGCGCTTGACTTCACCGGGCTCGACTACAGGCCGCAGGCTGCCGGCCTTGGCCGCGCGCCCGCCGACGCTGCAGCTGCTGAAATCGCACCCACCGGCTCAATGAATTCCGATGCCGGAATATTTCGTCCGTTCAACGTCGGCAGCGGAATCGTTCACACCATCGGAGACATGGCGACTGCCCTTGCCGCGGCGGCGGGCGGCCCGGCACCCATCGTGACCGGGCAGTATCGGCTCGGCGACGTGCGGCACATCACGGCGTCCTCGGAGCGTTTGCGACGAGAACTCGGCTGGTCGGCGCAAATCTCCTTCGACGACGGAATGCGCGAGTTCGCGACCGCCCCGCTGCGCGCCGCCGTGCGCCCCTGATTGGTCGTCCCGGCGCATCCGCGAGGTGCCACCTTTCGCCCCTTGAGCAGGCCCCGCGGTGCTACCACTGAGCGGGTGAATGGTCGCAATCGGCGCCGCATCAACACCGCTCAGTCAAGCGGATGCTGCGGCAGCAGCAAATCAAACCGACACCCATTCTCCACATTGGTCACCGTCACCAACCCGTGATGGGCCTCAGCGATCCCCTGAACAATAGCGAGTCCGAGCCCGGCGCCGCCGCTGCGACCGCCGGTTCCCCAGGCGGACACCGTCCGCGGCTCGCTCGCCCGCCACCCGGCCTCGAACACCCGGCCGAGGTCCTGTTCGGGGATACCGCCCGCCGCATCGACGACCGAGATAATGGCCCGCCCGTCGACGTGCCGGGTCGCGGAGACCACGATCACACTGTCGGCCGGCGAATGTTGGATGGCATTCATCACCAGGTTTCCCACCGCGCGGGCCAGCTGGCGGGCATCCGCTTGCAGCATCAGACCGCGTTCGCCCTCGAAGCGCAGGTCGAGCGATTTCGCGAGGGCAACCGGTGCCAGATCGGCCACCGTATCGCTCATCAGGTCATACAGGGATACCCGTTCGAGCGACAGCTGCAGCGCTCCCGAATGGATTTTAGACAGCTCAAACAGGTCGTCGACCATGCCGCTGAGTCGGTCGACCTGCCCGCGTATCTGCACGTAGTACCGCTCGGGGTCTGGCGCCATGCCGTCTTCCAGCGCCTCGGCCATGGCGCGGATTCCAGCCAGCGGGGTGCGCAAATCGTGCGAGATCCAGGCCACGATTTCGCGCCTGGACGTTTCAATGCGTTCTTCCCGCTCGCGGGATTCGGTCAGCCGATCGGCGGTTGCGGCGAGCTCCCCGGCCAGCGCTGCGAACTCCAGACTCGTATGCCGATCCGGGGAGAGAACTGATTCGCCTCGACCGATGCTCGCCGCGGCGGCCCGAAAATACTTGTTGTCGCGTGCCAGTGAGCGTCCGAGCACCGATGCCATTACGAGCGACACGACACCCGCCACCGCTGCGACCGCGTAGAACACGATCAGATCGTGCGCCGACAGATACATCAGCGAGGCGACCGCAGCCGTTCCACTGACCACCGATGCGACGGTGGCGAAGGCGACGACGACGATCTGGGCGATCAGCGACCGGCGCGACAGCAGCCGCAACGCGAGCAACCCGAGCGCGCCCACGACCAGCGCGCAGCCGAGTGCGATGCCGGCGACCGCGGCGAACACCGAGGCGGTCATGGTGTGCCGCCGGCGTTCTTCGGGCCATCCCCGCTCTGTGCGCCCCGCGCAGTCCCGGCCTTTTCCGCCGGCACCGTGCCATCCGCAGCCCCCGCGCCCAGCGGCACAGGGTCGAACCGGTAGCCGACCCCCCAGACCGTGTTCAACACGAGCGGATGCGCCGGGTCGGCTTCGATCTTCTCCCGCAGCCGCCGCACATGCACGGTCACCGTAGACAAGTCACCGAATTCCCAGCCCCAGACCGAGCGGAGGAGTTCCTCGCGGGTGAGCACCTTGGACGGGCGCCAGATCAGGTAGGCGAGCAAATCGAATTCGCGCGCGGTGAGCACGAGGGGGGTCCCGCGCAGGCGAATCTGGTGCGCGGCCAGGTTGAGCGTGAACTCGCCGGCCTCGAGAATTCCCTCCGGGATCGACTCCGACCGGCTGCGTCGCAGCACCGACTGCACCCGCAACACAAGCTCCCGCGGCGAGAACGGTTTCACCAGATAGTCGTCGGCACCGGCCTCGAGGCCGGCGATGCGATGCTCTTCCTCGCCGAGGGCGGTGAGCATGATCACCGGAAGGGCGCCCCAATTTTGCCGAATGCGCCGACACACTTCGATGCCGTCGAGCAGCGGAAGCATGCGGTCGAGCACGACCAGGTCGGGCGGTACCGCCTCGGCTCGGCGCAGTCCGGCGAGTCCGTCGACGGCTTCGTCGACGACGAATCCGGCGGAGCGCAGGTACTGTCCGACCACCTCACACACCATCGGATCATCCTCGATGACGAGCACGCGGCGCCCGGCCAGGGCATCGGCTTGCGGCGGCGCGAAATATTGGGAGGGGGACACCCCCTCAGACTAGGCGCGCGGTCGCGTCACCGCGCGACCGATCTGTACGCCTGGTCAACGGATGCCCCGCCCCATTCCGCCACTAACCGTTCGGGCCCGGGACCGGAACGCGGGCCCAGTCTACAAACTGGGCCCCGGTTCATAGGGTGGGCCCGGTCGACTGCTTGGCCTGCTGCGGAGCTGCTCGGTATCCTTCCCAGGTTCGTAACCACTTTCGCCCCGAACACTCAGACCCCGTGCATAGGGTCGAACCATGACGAGTATTCGGGTTGACGTGGTGCTGCCCTGCCTGAACGAGGCACAGGCGCTTCCGTGGATTCTCCAGCGGATGCCCGCCGGCTACCGGGCGATCGTGGTTGACAACGGATCCACGGACGGTTCGGCGGATATTGCCCGTGCCCTCGGCGCCGAGGTCGTGCACGAAACCCGTCGCGGATTCGGCGCCGCAGCCCACGCCGGGCTCCTCGCCGCGACCGCCCCGATCGTTGCGTTCTGCGACGCCGACGCCTCGATGGACCCGCGCGACCTGCCACTCGTGGTCGACCCGGTCGCTCAAGACGACGCCGATCTCGTGCTCGGAAGACGCCGCCCAACCACCCGAAATGCGTGGCCGCCGCATGCCCGGTTAGCAAATACCTATCTTTCCTGGCGACTGCGCCGAATAACAGGTGTGAACATTCATGACCTCGGCCCCATGCGGGCCGCCCGCCGCGACCACCTCCTCGCCCTCGATTTACACGACCGCCGCAGCGGATATCCGCTGGAGATGTTTCTCGGCGCCGCCGCGGCCGATTGGCGCATTCGTGAGGTCGACACCGGCTATGCGCCGCGGGTCGGCCGCAGCAAGGTGACCGGAACCGTGCGCGGCACCCTCACCGCCATCCACGACATGTCCGCCCTGCTTCGCGTGAGCAGCGCCGTCCGGAACGAGATTGACGACAGCCCGCGCCGGAATGACAGCGACGCCAGTGGCAACGCTGCCCGCGCCAGCCGCATTGGGGACCGCTCATGACCGCGATCGTGGTCATCGCCAAGGAATGCCTGCCCGGCAAGGTGAAGACCCGTTTGCACCCGCCGCTGTCGCTCGAGCAGGCCGCCCTTCTCGCCGCGTCGAGCCTCGCCGACACCCTCGCGGTCGCCGCCCAGCTACCCGCGACGCGCCACATTCTCGCGTTCGATGGTGTCACGCCGCCGCCAGAGGCATCCGGTTGGCAGATTCTGCCGCAGACCAGTGGCGGACTCGACGAACGCCTCGCCGCCATCTTCGACCACCTCGACGAGCCGACGCTGCTGCTCGGAATGGACACCCCGCAGGTCAGCGCCGAGCTGCTCGCACCAGTATTCCAAAACTGGAATGAAACGGATGCCTGGTTCGGCCCCGCCAACGACGGCGGGTTCTGGGCGCTCGCGCTGAAAAACCCGAGCGGCGCGCTGCTCCGCGGCATCCCGATGAGCCGCTCCGACACCGGCGCACACCAGCTGGAACGTCTCGATCAGGCCGGCCTCACCGTGCGCCTGCTGCCCGCGCTCACCGACATCGACACCATAACGGATGCCCAGACCGTCGCCTCGATCGCCCCCCACACGCGCTTCGCGCGTGCCTTCGCGGGGGTGCGGGCATCCGCTCAACCCGGTGATGCGAACCAGCTCGCGACCGAACGGCGCTCGACGGATCGGCCCCCCGCGGATGGGCGCGCTGCCGCCACGGGTGCCCCAGACCTGCACCCGGTGGCCCCGTACCCGGCCGACCTGCACTCGGCAGACCTGCACCCGGCGGCCACGCGCGCTGCCGACCTGCTCACGCTGACCGGAACACGCTCGTGACCCTCGTCTCCCCGCGCCTCTGGGACCAGCCGGCGAAATGGCCGGTCAGCGAGGGTCCGAATGCCGCTGACCGATTCACTTCGGAACTCGTCGGGGAACTGGCCGAGCATGCGGCCGCGAACCGTTCGGCTGCCGACCAGACGACGGCCGACCGTTTTCGGCGCCCGACTACCTTCGGTGCCGGCGGATCCGAACCCTACGCCCAGGCACTGCAAAGCGACGACAACGTGCTCTACCTGCACGGCCGCCGCCACGACGCCGATCCGGAAACGGCCGCCCGCGTTTCCACCATGCACGCCGGACGGTGGAGCGCCGGAGCCGATGCGATCGACCGTTCCCTGCTGGCGGGCGTCGCCGGACCGGTGCTCGATATCGGCTGCGGACCGGGCCGAATGATCCGGGCCGCGATGGACGAAGGCCTCGACGCACTCGGCGTCGACGTGTCACCGACCGCCGTGCGGATCGCCCTGGCCGCCGGACTTGCAGTGCTGCACCGCTCCGTCTTCGATCACCTTCCGCTCGAGGGGACCTGGGCAACCCTGCTCCTCGTCGACGGCAATATCGGCATTGGCGGCGACCCCGACGCGCTCCTCGAACGCTGCGTCGCGCTGCTAGCCCCCGACGGCATGCTCGTTGTCGAGGTTCACCGCGACCCCGAACACGACCTCGCCTATGTGGGCACCCTGCACGACGCCGCCGGACACACGAGCGACGCCTTCCCCTGGGCCGAACTCGGAGTCAGCGCCCTGCGCCGCCGGGCCGCACAAGCAGGCCTGACTCCGGTCGCAGAATGGTCCCGCGGCGGCCGCACCTTCGCCCGCCTGGCTCGCGCCTAGTCGTTAATCTTCCCGGGCCCGGGCCCGGGAACCGGGCCCATGCTGGATCATGGGCCCGGTTCCCTAAGGTGGGCCCGGTTCCCTAAGGTGGGCCCGGTTCCCTAAGGTGGGCCCGGTTCCCTAAGGTGGGCCCGGGCTTCAGGGGCCCTCGGATCTGACCGTGCGCTCGCCGGCCAGCAGGTACGACCTGGGGTGATTTTCTTCCCGGGCCCGGGCCCGGAAACCGGGCCCATGCTGGATCATGGGCCCGGTTTCCTAAGGTGGGCCCGGACCAAGGTGCTTAGGAGTCTGGCCGTGCACCGACGATCTTCAATGTCTGAGCGAGCCGCGGATGACCCGCTGGCGCCGCTCCCGCAGCAGCGCCCACACCGACAACCCCACCGTCAAAACCGCCAGTACGAGCCAGAAAATCCCTAGGTTGAGCCCGTAATCCAGCGGCAGCACGGTCGGATTCGCCGGAGCAAAATTCTTCGCCACCATCGTCGGCACCGCGATCAGCGACACAAGAGATCCGACCACAATTGCGCCCTGCACGATCGCAATGACCGTGCCGGTCGTCCGCCGCCCGACTCGGCGCAGCGCAATCGCACACGCAAACACGATCGGCGCCAAAATCGCATCGTGCAGCACGATCGCCGCCGCAATCCAGAGCGCCACCCCGGGAATCCGGGTCAGCCGCACCGAATCGAACATCACAAACGCGCCCCAGGCCAGCAGCAGCACACCAACACCCACGAGCGCCAAACGGATGCTCCGCATCCGCCGACTGGTCGACGCCGCGATCCCGGCCGGTGGCGGAAACAGGCCAGTCCCGGCGTTCTCGGTTGACGTGGTCGCCGAACCCATCGGGGCACCCCTGCCGGTCACCCCCACTCCGGTGTCCACACCGACGTCACCGCCGGCCGCCTCGCCGCGTGATCCGCGCGCATCCGCTCTCATGATTCGATCGCCTCGATTCGGCTCAGCCATTTGGTTTGCAACACCCCGGGCCGACCCGGCGCGATCATGCGGGCCGGATACCCATGCTCGAGGTCGAGAGTCTCGCCGTTGAGCTCGAGAGCCACGAGCGTGAGCGAGTCGCGCACATATTCCCGGCCCATCTGGGTTTTGCTGAAGCTGCCGCGTTCTTCCAGGCTGATCAGACGAAACGAGGTCTCCGGGTCGGCTTTCATCAGGTCGGCGAGGTCGCGCAGCCGCACACCGCGCCACGTCGCCATCTGACTCCAACCCTCGACGCAGGCGATCGGCAGCCGAACCTCGGTCTGCGGCAGCGCGAGCAGTTCGGCCCGGGTGAAGGAGCGCTCGGTGCCGGCCACCGCGAGGGTAAGAGTCCACGATGAAGCGAGGGCGGCATCCGCCACCTGCGCCTGCTCGCTGGTGCGATTCACCGGAACGCCCTGCTGGCCGACGCCCTTCTTGCGCGGCGCAAACAGGTTGACCGCGTTCAGCGGCGTGAAGGTCTGGCCGGCGGTCAGGGCCACGACGGCCGTCGTGGCGACGCCGACGGTGGTGAGAAATCCGCGCCGGCTGACCCGCGAGGACGGGCGCGGCGTCGCATCGATATAGTCGAGCAGTCGCCCGGTGAGGCCCCCCGGCCGAGTCGTGCCCCACAGTCGCACCGCCTCCGCATCGGCCGCCCGGTCGGCCGACACCGCGTCGACCAGATGATCGCCGTCGCCCGAACCCGAGTCAGAACCCGAACCCGAGTCAGTACCCGAACCCGAGTCAGTACCCGAACCCGAGTCAGAACCCGAACCCGATTCAGAACCCGAACCCGATTCAGAACCCGAACCCGACGACTTACTCCAATACCGCGTAATCACCGGCAGCTTGACCGCAATGTGAATCACCAACAGCCCGATCAGCACCCAGCCGAGCGCAAAGTGCACCTGCCGAAACGGAAAGGGCCACGGATACCACTGAAACGTGTTGAGCAGTCCGATCGTGATCTGCACGAGCGAGGCCCCCACGAACAGGGCGATCGAGGCCCGTTCGAGAAAATGCACGAAACCGCGCACCGGGGGATAGGCGAACAGGGCGGGAAAAACGATATACAACTTGGCCAGCAGCAGCGGAAAACAGGCGATGCCGGCGATGATGTGCGTGCCCTGGGTCACCTGATACAGAAATTCCGGCCGGGTCGCGAAGCGCATCCAGTCGAGCGGTTCCTGCAGAAAATGGCTGTACAGGCCGGTGCCGAAGCAGATCAGAAAGGCGGCACCGAGCAGCCGCCCGATCACGGTCGCCATGCGCGGATTGCGCACCGGTGACGCCAGCGCTCGCTGGGCCTCATACATCAATTGCCGCATACTTCTATTGCATCACCACAGCGCGTTGCAAACCGGAAAAATTCCTTACGATGTGCGGGTGAGTTGGGGAACGATCACGGGCAAACGAACAGCGTGCGAGAGACTGAACCGTGCGTATAACGATCATCGCGGTCCTGCTGGTGCTCAGCGCTGCCCTCACCGCATTCAGCGCGACAACCCTCGACCTGTTCCCGCCCGAGCGCGACGAAGTGCAATTGGTGTTGGTCACGGCTGCGCTCTGGTTTGTCTTCGGCCTCGCCTGCTGGCTGCTGCATAAAATCAACGGCAAAGCGGTGGTTGTCTTGATCCTGGCTGGCTCCGCCCTGATCGGCGGCGCGGCCATGGTCGGCCCGCCCAACACGAGTACCGATTCGGCCCGATACGCCTGGGATGGCATCGTGCAAAACGCAGGAATCAGTCCCTACGCCTTCACCCCAGCGGATGCCCGCCTCGATTCCCTGAGACCAGGCTGGCTGTTCCCGACGCCCCAGAGCGAGGCCGGCGGGGAGGAGAAATGTGTCGGCGAACGCATCGCCACCGCACGCACGACCGACGGCGACCTGCTCTGCTCGTCCCTGAACCGCACGGCCGTACCCACGATCTACCCTCCGGCCAGCGAAATCTTCTTCGCCGGCGTGCGTTTCCTTACCGGACCCGAGCCGGCCTACTGGCCGTTGCAGCTCGCCGGGCTGCTACTCAGCCTGGGTACCACGGTCATGCTGCTGGTCGGCACGCGCCGCCGCGGCCTCGACCAACGCAACGTCGCCCTCTGGGCCTGGTGTCCACTCGTGGCGACCGAGGCGATCACCAACTCCCACGTGGATATGCTCGGCGTCATCTTCGTCGTCGCGGCCGTATTTCTCGTGTCCACGAAGAAGGTCTGGCGTGGCGGCCTCGCCCTCGGGATCGCGATCGGCACCAAGCTCATCCCGGTGCTCGCCGCGCCAGCGCTGCTCCGGCGCGGTGGCTGGCGAATGGTGACCGCATCCGTTCTGAGTTTTGCCCTGCTCTACGTTCCCTATGTGATCGCGACCGGCATCGGGGTCCTCGGTTACCTGCCCGGCTACCTGAGTGAAGAGGGGTATCAGGACGGTTCGCGGTTCGCGCTGGTGTCTCTGGTGGCGCCGGGGGCATCCGCTGTGATCGTCGCCGGCCTGATTCTGGCCATCGTCGCCGTGCTGGTGATTCTCAAGACCGACCAGAACCAGCCGTGGGTCGGCCAGCTCGTCATGATCGGCGCGACCCTGCTCGTACTCAGCCCCCGATACCCCTGGTATGCGCTGCTGCTGCTGCCGTTCGTGGCGCTCAGCGGCCGCTGGGAATGGCTGCTCGTGCCGATGGCGCTCACGCTGCGGCTGTTGGTACCGAGCGTTCCGCTTACCCGAGCGTCGATCGCGATCGCGATCATCGTGATCGTGGCGGTTTCCCTGCGTCGCGCCGGCCCAGGCACAGTCAAGCGGATGCTGCGCCCCGTGCGCGCCCGCCGGTCCTGACCTCGCCGCTTGGCCGCCCTGCCTGACCGCCTTGCTGTCTGACCGCCGGTCCTGACCTCGCCGCTTGGCCACCCTGCCTGACCGCCCTGCCTGACCGCCTTGTCTGGCCGCCTTGTCTGGCCGCCCTGTCTGGCCGCCGTGCCTGGCCGCCTTGGTGCGGTAGCCCGCCTCAGCCCGCTCGCGGCACTCGTTAGAGTTCGTGGCATCCCTAGCACCGGGCGCCCGTTTCGCTAACGAGCGCCGCGAGGCGTACAGGTGCCGCAAAGGCCCCCGGGCACGCAACAAACGGGGCCCGCCGTGTGGCGAGCCCCGTTTGTGCTGTACAGCCGAAAGCTGTGAAGAAGAACTACTTCGTGGCGGCGGTGATGGTTGCGATGCCAACGAGCATCTGGTCGGCGACGGCGTCGGTGCTGAACGTGGAGTTCAGCAGGCCGGCGGCGACGGAAGAGATGTGAACCGTGGTGCCGGTGAGGATGGCGTTGTCGCCGTCCATCTTGAGCGGCTCAAGGGTTCCACCGTAGAGGTCGAAGAGCAGGGCCTGGGTGGCAGCGGACTCGCCGTTGACCGAGACGTCACCGAAGAGCTCCGAGGTGCCCGGGTCGATGGTGAAGTTGGTCAGCTCGACGACGATGTCGCCGGCGGTCAGCGAGAAGCCGGATCCCTCGTGCTCAATGGAACCCTGAACGAAGGGGCGGTAATCTTCGGCCGGGTCGTAGTAGTCCACGTTTCCGCCGGTGATCGGGAAGTGCAGGCTGCCCTCTTCCAAAGTGGCCGTTCCCACGGTTCCGGCGGTCAGGCCGAGGCTCGTCAGAGCGGCGCCGAAGTCGGCGTCGAGCAGCACTGCGGTGTCCACGCCGGACAGGCTGGGGATCGAGGCGAGAGGCGTCGGGTCAGCGGAGGCCGAGTCGGACGAGCTGGAGCTCGAAGCGGGCGCCGGGGTCGTCGTGCCGGCGTCCGACGAGCAGCCGGCGAGACCGGCGATGAGAATTCCGGCGGAGGCGAAACCAATGGTGGCCTTGGTGAATGTGCGCATGGGATGAATCCTTTTCTGTCAATCGAGCAGGTGGTGTTGGGGTCTGCATGGTGTTCGGTTCCACCCCCGAAATGGTTTGGAATTGCCCCAATCCGTTACCGTTCTGTTACTCAATTCAGCAAACGTTCAGACAACGCTGGCGCGCCAAACACCCCTCAATCCCCTTCCTGGACAGGGATCGACGTCGATCAGCCGAGCGGATGCCGCCCCCGCTCGCGGTCCACGTTCTGACCACATGCGAGCTTTTCAAGCGCGCGCGGCGCCGACCGGCGCAGCGGTTTCGCATCAGCGGATGCCCGACCCGGGCGCAGCACGGCTCCCGCAGCCCAAGCGGTGACGGCCGAGAAGTAGCGGCGGCCTAGAAGTGGCGGAAGCGATCCGGTGCGAGATCCCACGGGTCTTTGCCGAGCAGCTCTGCAACTCCGCGAAAGACGCAGGTCTCGATCATCATGCGCTGGTGCATCTCGTCGTTTTCGTGCAGGCGGGACAGTCGCTGAATTGGCAGCCGGTAGAACACCACCCGATTCGTCGCCGGCGTGACCATCCAGCGTTCCACGCCGATGCCCGGCTTCACCGAGCGCGGACCGGAGGCCACCTCGAACACGGCGTGGCCGAGTTCTTCCGGCCAGACGCCGCGCAGGTATTCGATTGTGGAGGCGACCGTCATGTCGAACAGGTCAATCCGGGTGCGCAGCGGCGGCAGAAACGGACCGGTCGCCGAGCTGCGAATTCCGCGGCCGTGCCGGTCCCGCCCGCGGCCGCGTACGGTCGGTTCGGGCGCTGCAGAACGTCGAGATCGGGCCATGCTGCCATCCTAGGCTGGTCGACGGGTACCCTGAGAGGCAATGACATTCCGTCCGTGTTCCCGCGTTGCCTGCCTCGAACCCTCGGTGGCCACGCTCACCTTTGACTATCGAGACTCGCTGGCCGTACTCGGCCCACTCGCCGGCCGCAAAGAACCTCACACCTTCGACCTCTGCGCACGGCACGCGGAGCGAACGACCGCTCCGCAGGGGTGGCAGCTGATGCGGCACCGCCTCGTCGCCGACGAGTCCGACCCCGTCGAGTAGCCAGCTCCGACTTGCCTCGGCCGCCTCGTCCCGCGGTTGAACCCCTGACCCGGCCCGCTGCCGCGCTCGTCTCTTGGGTCGTCTCGGCCTCGCCGACTGGTGGCCGTTTCGGCCTCTTGGAATGACTTCGTTGACAAAATCTGGCCATCTCGTCCCGCAGGCCGTCTGCCCATGGAAGTGGGCAGCATCCGTTCTGCCGCTGCTGAGCATTATCAGCGTGCGGTCGAACCGCTTTTTGTCGGGGGCGTTCAGGCGGAAATGGCAAGATAGCACCATGACTGTCGCTTCGGCCACCGCGCCCCCCACGTTCACCTATAAGATCGCCGATTTGTCACTCGCCGAGGCTGGACGCCACCAGTTGCGTCTGGCCGAGAACGAGATGCCCGGGCTCATGGCCCTCCGCACCGAATTCGGCGAATCGAAGCCGCTCGCCGGAGCCCGCATCGCCGGATCCCTGCACATGACCGTGCAGACCGCCGTGCTGATCGAGACCCTCGTCGCGCTCGGCGCCCAGGTGCGCTGGGCCAGCTGCAACATTTTCTCGACGCAGGACGACGCCGCCGCCGCGATCGCGGTCGGCCCCACCGGCACAGTGGAGGCCCCGGCCGGCGTTCCCGTGTTCGCCTGGAAGGGCGAAACCCTCGAGGACTACTGGTGGTGCACCGCGCAGATCTTCGACTGGAGCGCTGAAGCGCAAGCCGCCGGAGCCAGCTGGACTGGCCCGAACATGATCCTCGACGACGGCGGTGACGCCACCATGCTCGTGCACAAGGGTCGCGAGTTCGAATTGGCTGGCGCCGTACCAGCGGATGCTGCCGGTGACAGCCACGAATACGGCGTCATTCTCGCCGCCCTCCGTCGCTCCCTGGCCGAGTCAACCGACCGCTGGACCCTGGTCGCCGCCGACCTGATGGGCGTCACCGAAGAAACCACCACCGGTGTGCACCGCCTCTACGAGCTCGCAGCGGGCAAGGAACTGCTCTTTCCGGCCATCAATGTGAACGACTCCGTCACCAAGAGCAAGTTCGACAACAAGTACGGCATACGCCACTCGCTGCCCGACGGCCTCAACCGTGCCACGGATGTGCTGATCGGCGGCAAGGTCGTCTTCGTCGCCGGTTATGGTGACGTCGGCAAGGGCGCCGCCGAAGCGCTGCGCGGCCAGGGTGCCCGCGTCATCGTGAGCGAAATCGACCCGATTAACGCCCTGCAGGCTGCGATGGATGGATTCCAGGTCGCCCGCCTCGATTCCGTCGTCGAACAGGTCGACATCTTTGTCAGCGGCACCGGAAACTTCAACGTCATCGGTGTCGACCACATGCTGCGCATGAAGCACCTCGCCATCGTCGCGAACGTCGGTCACTTTGACAACGAGATCGACATGGCCTCGCTCGAGTCGCTGCCGGGCGCCGTCAAGGTTCAGATCAAGCCGCAGGTCGACGAATGGCGTCTGCCGAGCGGGCGCAGTGTGCTCGTCCTGTCCGAGGGACGCCTGATGAACCTCGGCAATGCCACCGGACACCCCTCGTTCGTGATGAGCAACTCGTTCACCAACCAGGTGCTCGCGCAAATCGAGCTGTATGTCTCACCGGAGAAGTACCCGGTGGGCGTGTATGTGCTGCCGAAGCTGCTCGACGAGAAGGTAGCGCGCCTGCACCTCGACGCCCTCGGTGTGGAGCTGACCGTGCTGACCCCCGAGCAGTCCTCCTACATCGGTGTTCCCGCCGAGGGCCCCTACAAAGTAGCCCACTACCGCTACTAGCCCCCGTCCGGACCGGGCCCGGGCCCGGTAACCGGGCCCATGTTCTATCGTGGGCCCGGTTCCGTAAGGTGGGCCCGGTCGTTCGAGTCGGGGAGCGGATGCCCGCCTTCTCGCTTCTTCCCGGGCCCGGGCCCGGTAACCGGGCCCATGTTCTATCGTGGGCCCGGTTCCGTAAGGTGGGCCCGGTCGTCGAGTTGATGGTGGGAGCGGGTTCGTGGTTCTCGCTGGTCGAGGAGTGGGGCCGTTTTGGCCCGTGTCTTGACACCTGGCGGTGCGACACGCCCGGGTGGGGGGCGTTTTGACGGGTGGGTGGTCTGGCCGTAATGTATCTATACGTACCCCAAAGGTGCGGAAAGCCGCAGTGCTTCCCGGCCTCATGTGGG